>CAZDSB010000284.1:0-10902 GCA_964507515.1 uncultured Myxococcaceae bacterium | reverse complement strand
GTCGAGGTGGACGGCCTGCCTGACGGCGTCGAGGTCCGCGAGCTCCGAGGCGAGCGACACCTCCTCGGCCTTCACCCGCGTCGAGTCCCCGCGCCCGCGCTGGTCGTAATAGACGAGCCGGTATTCGTCCGAGAGCCGGTCCATGTCGGGGAGCAGGTACCGGTGGTCGAAGTCCGGCCCTCCGTGCAGCACGAGTATCGTCGTCCCGCGTCCGACGTCGCGCACGGACAGCTCGGCGTTGCGTACGGGAACCCGGCTCTCGCGGGGGCTGGGACTCTGGCTGCTCTGGGGCATCAACAATGTCCACGCAAGAACGAGTGCTGCGTGCGTCGAGCTCATGACCTTCCAGACGGTGCAGGCACCCTCACACGAGTGCCACCGTTCTTCAATTCTTCGCCAGGAGAGCACCGATCGCACGCCGTGAACGAGAGCCTCGCTCGCGCAGAACGTCGCGACTGCACGCCGCGGCCGTGCACCTACGATCAGGCGAAACGAAGTCGCGCCGCAGGTGTCTCACTGGCGGCACAGGGGGCCTCTGGCCCCGAGCATTTGCCGGGAGATGCGCTGGACGGCCGTTCGAGCGAGGCGCATACCGGGCCGGCGGGGTGGAAAGGGGCGAGGGGCGTGGACGGCGAGGAAACATCCAGGCATGCATCCCTGGGATGGCTGACCACCGCCGTCGTGGCCGCGCTCGCGGTGGTCGTGGCCGTGGACCTGTGGGCGACCGCCGTCGCCTCGGGTGCCTCGCAGACGCGCTCCGCGAACGCGCTGCGCTCCGTCGAGCTCGCCGAGGAGATGCGCTGGCAGACCACGCGGCTCACTCCGGCTCCCGGTGCCGCGCCGGCGCTGGATCCGTCGACCGCGGAGGCGCTCCTTCGCCTGCACCGTGACGTCAGTGCGTACGATCGCCTCGCCGCGTCCGAGGCCCAGCGGGCCGAGTGGTCGAAGCTCGCCGGGCTCAGCCGCGATCTCTCCGAGGCGTGGTTGCATGGAGACGAGGAGGCCGCCCGCGTGGCCGCGAGCAGCGCCGCCGAGTCCTCGGGGCGACTGATCGCCCTCAACCACGCCGAGGCGGACGTGATCGGGAATCAGCTCGTGGGAATCGGCTGGTTCCAGGTCGCGGCCAACGCGCTCGCCGGTGCGGTGGTGCTGGTCGCCTTCGCCCAGCTGACCCGGGCGCGCCTGCGCTCGCTCGAGCGAGAGCGGGCTGCGGTCGCCAGGCACCTGACCACGCTGGAGGGCAAGAATCGCGAGCTCGAGGCGTTCGCCGGAAGGGTCGCTCACGATCTGCGCTCGCCGCTATCCCCGGTACAGGTGCTCGCCGCCTTGCTGGCGCGGGGTGGACAGGGTGAGGGCGACGTGCGCCGCATCGCTGGGAAGATCGTCGCCTCGAGCTCCCGGATGTCGGATCTGATCGACGCGATGCTCGCGTTCTCCCGCTCGGGACGACCTCCGTCCGGGGACTGCGCGGCCGGATCCGTGCTGACCGAGATCCTCGACGAGCTGCGGCCAGAGGCAGATGGGTGCGAGGTCCGGGCGGAGCTGCCCGACGTCCGCGTCGGCTGCCCGGCGGAGATCTTCGCCCAGATCGTCCGGAACCTCGTCGGGAACGCGCTGAAGTACCGGTCTGCCGACCGCACCTGCCGGGTGGAGATCACCGGCGCCCTCGGGCTCCAGACGCTGACGCTGGCCGTGGACGACAACGGGATCGGGATGGACCAGAGGGTCGTCCGTCGCGCGTTCGAGCCGTTCTTCCGGGCCAGCAGCGATAGGCCGGGCCACGGACTGGGGCTGGCCATCGCCGACCGTTACGTGCGGGCACTCGGAGGCTCCGTCGAGCTCACCTCGCGCCCCGGGGTCGGCACGCGGGTCGAGGTCCGGCTGCCGCGCGTCATCGCCGTCTCCGGCGTGGAGACCGTCACCCCCGTCGTCTGGGTCCTCGAGCCCGGCGGCGGGCCATCCGGCGGGATCCGGAGCGCCGGTTAGGCGCGGGGCACCCCCTGTGTTACCAGAGGGGTCGTTCGATGCGCGTGGTCGTCGCCATGAGCGGCGGGGTCGATTCCTCGGCCGCCGCCGCGCTGCTTCTGGAACAGGGACACGAGGTCCTGGGCATCACCCTGCGCGTGTGGTCGTACGAGGGAGCAGCCCGGTGCGGCAGCTGCTGCAGCCCTGACGACATCGACGACGCCCGCGCGGTCGCCAGCACCCTCGGGATCCCGTTCTACGTCGCGGACGCGGAGGAGATCTTCAAGCACCGGGTGGTGCAGCCCTTCGTGCAGTCGTACCTGGACGGGAAGACGCCGGTGCCCTGCGTCGCCTGCAACCGGGACGTGAAGTTCGATTTCCTCCTCGCCCGTGCCCGCGCGCTCGGGGCGCGGCTCGCCACCGGCCACTACGCCCGCATCCAGCGGACCGGCGACCGGTTCCGGCTGCTCCGCGCCGCGGACGCGTCCAAGGACCAGAGCTACTTCCTCTTCACCCTCGGGCAGGACGCGCTCGCCCGCCTCGAGTTCCCGGTCGGTGGCCTCACCAAGGCGGAGGTGCGCGCCGTGGCCCAGCGCCATTGCCTGCTGACGAGCGAGAAGCCGGAGAGCATGGAGATCTGCTTCGTCCCCGACGGCGACTACGCCGGCTTCGTGGAGCGGGTCGCAGGTCCGCAGCCTGCGGGCAGCGTCGTGGACGAACGCGGCGCGGTGCTCGCCCGGCACGGCGGCGTCCATCGTTTCACCGTCGGACAGAGGCGCGGGCTGGGCGTCGCGTCGGGCGAGCCGCTCTACGTGCACCGCATCGACTCCGCCGCCGGCGCGGTGGTGGTGGGTCCGGCGAGCGGGCTGGAGCGCTCGGAGTTCACGGTGCTCCAGCCGTCCTGGGTGCAGGGCAAGCCCTCGCCGGACGAGGCGCTTCACGTGCGCATCCGCCACCGCCACGTCGGAACGCCGGCCCGGGTCGTCACCGCCGATGGCGCGCGTCTCACCGTCCGGACCGAGGCGCCGGTGCGGGCCGTCACTCCCGGGCAGGCCGCGGTGTTCTACCGGGGGGACGAGGTGCTCGGCGGCGGCTGGATCGGCTAGAAGCGATCGCCACCATGGACCGACGCGCCGCCTGGATCCTCGGCCTCGTCTTCGGGGGCCTCTTCCTCTGCCTGTTCATCTTCATGGCGCTCGCCTGGGTCGCCATCCAGGGCGGACGCAGCGGCAACGTCATGGCGCGGGCGGGGGGCGACCGGGTGGGGGTGGTGGAGGTCACCGGCGTCATCTCCGACTCGAAGACCACGCTCAAGGAGCTGCGCGAGTTCGAGGAGGAGCCTCGCATCCGCGCGGTCGTCGTCCGCATCGACAGCCCCGGGGGCGCGGTGGGCCCGTCGCAGGAGATCCTCGAGGCGATGCAGCGACTGCGCGAGAAGAAGCACGTCCTCGCCAGCATGGGCTCGATCGCCGCCTCGGGCGGCTTCTACATCGCCATGGGCGGGGAGAAGATTTACGCCAACCCCGGCACCCTGACCGGCAGCATCGGCGTCATCTCCGAGTTCCCCAACGTCTCCGGCCTGCTCAAGTGGGCCGGCGTGGACATGCGCACCATCACCGCGGGGAAGCTGAAGGATGCGGGGAGCCCCTTCCGGGACATGAGCGCCGACGAGCGCTCGTACTTCCAGGCGATGCTGGACGACGTCCACGGTCAGTTCATCGGCGCGGTGGCCGAGTCGCGGAAGCTCCCCGAGGCCGAGGTGCGGAAGGTCGCCGACGGCCGGGTCTTCACCGGGCGGAAGGCGAAGGAGCTCAAGCTGGTGGACGAGCTCGGCGGGCTGCAGGACGCGGTCCGCGAGGCCGGGAAATTGGCCGGCATGCGCGGCGAGCCCCGCATCGAGTACCCCAGCAAGGACCGGCCGCTGTTCCGCGCGATGTTCGGCGAGGAGGCTCAGTCGCTGGTGCACGCGCTCTCCACGCGGCTGGGCGAGGTGCTCTCTGCGCCGGGCCCCAGGCTCCTGATGCCGTCTCCCGGCGCGGGAGAGCCCTGATGGACCACCTCTGGGCGCCCTGGCGGCGCGAGTTCATCGACGCGCCCAGGGAGGAGGGGTGCATCTTCTGCCTCTATCCGGCACAGACCGGGCGCGATGCAGACCGGAAGAACCTCATCATCGGCCGGACCGCGCTCAGCTTCGCGATCCTGAACAAGTACCCCTACAACAACGGCCACCTCATGGTGGTGCCGCGGCGGCACACCGGTGACTACGCGTCGCTCGGTCACGACGAGCTGGACGATCTCCAGCACCTGCTCCAGATCGCGCTGAAGGTCGTCAACGAGGCGTACCGTCCGGCCGGTGCCAATCTGGGCATGAACGTCGGCCGGGATGCCGGTGCGGGGATCGAAGATCATCTGCACTGGCACCTCGTGCCTCGCTGGCGCGGGGACACGAACTTCATGCCGGTGGTGGGCTCGACCAAGGTGATGATCGAGACGCTCGATCAGACCTGGGACGCGCTCCGGCCCCGCTTCGAGGACGCGCTCTCCGGTCGCTGAGGGCTTCGCTCGCATGGAAGGCGTCGGCCTGCTGGTTCCCGTCCTCGCTGCCACGGCGGTGGTCGCCGTGCTCGGGCTGCTCGCGGCGCTCTCGCGCAAGCGGAGCACCGAGGACGCAAGCCGGGCCTACCTGGCCGGAGTCCGCTACGTGCTCTCCGACGAGCCGGACGCCGCCATCGCCGAGCTGTCGCGCGCCGCGCAGCTGAACACCGGCACCACCGAGACGTACTTCGCGCTCGCCGCGCTGATGCGTCGCAAGGGAGAGCTCGCCTGGGCCATCCGCCTCGGTCAGAACATGTTGCTGAAGCCGCAGCTGCAGCCCGACGTGCGGCGTCGGGCCCGCCTGGAGCTGGCGCTCGACTACCGGCGGGCGGGGATGCAGGACCGGGCCCGCGAGACGTTCGAGGCGCTCGTCGCCGATGCGCCGGTCCAGCCCGAGGCGCTGGTCGCCTTCCGGCGTCTCCTGGAGGAGAGCCACGACTGGGCCCGTGCCGTCGAGATCCAGGAGCTGCTGAGACAGGACGCGGGAACCGGCGACGACGTCCTCGCGCACCTGCTCGCGCAGCAGTCGCTCGCCGCGGCGCCGTCGGATCCGGTCGCGGCGCGATCGCTGGCCGAGCGCGCCACCTCGCTGATGCCCGACGGCGCCCACGGGCTCCTCGCCCTCGGCCGCGCGCGCCTTGCCGCCGGCGACCACGAGGGAGCGCAGGAGGCTGCCCGGCAGGCCGTGACGCGCGAGCCGGAGACGGCGGCCCAGGGCTACGCGCTGGCTGTCGAGGCCGGCGCGATGCCCGAGGCATGTGCGCAGTGGCTCGGCGAGCTCGAGGAGCCCCTCGGCGAGCGCGCGCTCCCGGTGTCGCTCACGCGCGCGGAGGCGCTGGTTCGCGCGAACCGGCCGGAGGAGGCGGCGGGGGTGCTCCAGGCCGCGGTCGAGCGGACGCCGCGCTCGGTGGAGGCTCGCCGCGCGCTCGGTGAGCTGTTGCTGGCGACGGGTCGGCTCGACTCGGTGCGGGACCAGTACCGCGAGGTGCTCCGCAGACTGGGAGATCCGTTGCTCGCATTCCGGTGCGAGAGCTGTCGCGCTCGTTTCCGTACCTTCGACTTCCGCTGCCCCGGGTGCGGCGCCTGGGACGGGTTGTCGCGTGAGCGCGGCACGACCACCGGGGAATTTGACCCCCTCCGGAGCCGGGCGTAACACTCTCGATGTCTTGATGCGCGACACGCACCGGATGCGGGAAAAGTACGACCTGTCGCTCGACAGCCGGCAGGTGGTGAGCCTGCTGATCGGCGGCATCGTCGTGCTGGGCGCGGTCTTCGTGTTGGGCGTGCTGGTGGGGAAGAAGCTCGCAGGGACGCCCCGGGCCGATCACGCACCGGACCTCCTCACCGCGCTCGACCACAAGTCCGACGCGCTTGAGCGTGCTCGCGCAACGCCGCCGCTCACCTTCCAGGAAGAGCTGACGAAGCCGGCCGGCTCCACGCCCACCGCCATCACGCCTCCACCGACTCCGGCCGCATCGCCCGCCGGCCGCGCACCGGCCGCCGCTGCGCCCGCCACGTCGGCGAGCACCGGGTCCGTCACGCCGGCCCCGGCGACCACGACGACCAAGCCCACCTCGACGCTCCACCCCGCAGCTGTCCCCGCGACGACCGCTGCGACGGAGCCGAAGCTGGAGAAGAAGCCGGCGGAGAAGAAGGTCGAGCCGGCCGCGCGTCCGCCTCCGTCGGAGGCGGTCGCGACCCGGTCCACTCCCGCCGCGGCCCATTCTTCTCCGAAGGTGCCCGAGGCGACGAGCGCGACCGGCGCCTTCACCCTCCAGCTGGGCGCCAGTCTCAACCGGGACGATGCCGAGCGGCAGGCGGCCCGCTTGCGCGAGAAGGGCTACGCGCCGTACATCGTGACTGCGGAGGTTCCCGGGAAGGGGACCTGGTACCGGGTGCGGATGGGGAGCTTCCCCACGAAGGACGCCGCCACCCGTTACCTGCAGGACTTCAAGCGCGAGACGCAGGCCGAAGCGTTCGTCGCATCGACACGGTGAGCAGGACGCGATGAGCACGACACGACGGGTGGAGAAGCCCTGGGGCTACGAGCTGATCTGGGCGCACACCGACCGGTACGTGGGCAAGCTGCTGCACATCACGCAGGGTCACAAGCTCTCGCTGCAGTACCACAACAAGAAGGACGAGACGATTCACGTCCAGAGCGGGCGGCTGCTCTTCGTGGTCGACGAGGGGAACGGTCTCGTCGAGCGTGAGCTGAAGCCGGGCGAGAGCTACCACGTGAAGCCGCTGACGAAGCACCGGATGGTGGCGCTCACCGACTGCGACGTGCTCGAGGTCAGCACCCCCGAGCTCGACGACGTGGTGCGGCTCGAGGACTCGTACGGGCGCGCCGGAACCTCCGCTCCCTAGGGCTACTTCCCGGCAGTGGCCGGGGCCTCGCTCCCCTTGGTCCAGCGGTCGACCTGACCGTCGCCGTCGAGGTCCTCGCCGATCCGGTCGATGACCCCGTTCTCCCAGTACTCCCAGTAATCGACCTTCCCGGTGCCCTTCACGTCGCGCTCCTTGCGGGAGAGCTTCTCGTTGGCGTCGTAGTAGCTCCAGGTGTCGACGCGGCCGTCGCCGTCGAGGTCCTTCTCCGAGCGGACCTTCTTGCCCTTCTCGAAGTAGAGCGTGTCGTCGACCTTGCCGTCGTAGTCGAGGTCGAGCGTTTCCTTCGTCACCTGCCCGTCGGCGTCGAAGAAGTAGACGATGTCCACCCGGCCATCCGCATTGAGGTCGGCTTCCTTGCGGACGCGCCGCTCCACCGGGCGGCCCGAGGCGTCCTGGGTCGTGACGGAGTAGACCCACACGTCGGGCTTGCCGGTGCGGTGGAGGTCGTAGGCCTGAACGTGCTCCTCACCGGAGGAGGGCTGGTGGATGTCGCTGCCCACCCCGCCCGTCGAGCCGGCGGCGGTGGCCGGTGCCGGCGTGTGCGCGCACCCGGCGGCGACGCCGAGAGCCGCAAGGGACAGCACCCATCCCAGCGTTTTCATGGACATGCATTGTCTCCGAGCTCCGGCCGCCATGCCAGGGGTACACCGGCGCCCTTTCATGGCCGCGGGATGACCCTTCATGTACCTTCACCGCTGGCCATGCCCCGGAAGAAGCTGTCCACCACCATCTACATCACGCCGGAGCAGAACGCGCAGCTCAAGCTCCTGAACGAGAAGACGAAGGTTCCGGTGGCGGAGTACATCCGGCAGGGCATCGATCTCGTCCTCGAGAAGTACCGGTCCCACCTTCCGGGCCAGGCAACGTTCGAGGACATATGAGAACTTGGACGGAATGAACGGAAAGCACGCGGCGGTCCTGGGGGGCGCCGGATTCCTGGGGTCTCACCTCTGCGAGCGCCTGCTGCGGGACGGCGCGGCGTCGGTCGTGTCGGTGGACAATCTCGTGACCGGCTCGGAGGCGAACCTCCGCGAGCTGCGGAGCAACCCACGCTTCCGGCACGTGAGCCAGGACGTCAGCGAGGCGTTCGACGTCGATGGCCCGCTGGACCACGTGTTCAACCTGGCCTCGCCCGCCTCGCCCGTCGACTACGCGCAGCTGCCGCTGGAGACGCTCCGGGTCGGCGGGCGCGGCACCGAGAACGCCCTCGAGCTCGCGCGGCGAAAGGGCGCGGTCTTCTTCCAGGCCTCGACCTCCGAGGTGTACGGCGACCCGCTCGAGCACCCCCAGAAGGAGTCGTACTGGGGGAACGTGAACCCGGTCGGTCCGCGCTCGGTCTACGACGAGGCGAAGCGCTACGGCGAGGCGCTGGTGGCCGCGTACCGTCGGACCCACGGAATGTCGGTGCGCATCGTCCGCATCTTCAACACCTACGGTCCGCGCATGCGGCTGAACGACGGACGGGTGGTGCCCGCATTCGTCGCGCAGGCGTTGGCCGGGAAGGATTTCACCGTTTTCGGCGACGGCAGCCAGACCCGCAGCTTCTGCTACGTCTCGGATCTTGTGGATGGGTTCGTCCGGCTGGCGCTCTCGGACGTGCAGGACCCGGTGAACCTCGGCAACCCCGAGGAGATGACCATCCTCCGGTTCGCCGAGGCGGTGCGCACGGCTGCAGGCGGGGGAGGGCGCATCGTCCACTTGCCCCTCCCCAAGGACGATCCGCAGCGCCGCCGTCCGGACATCACCCGTGCAAGGCAGTTGCTGGGCTGGGAGCCGCGCACCACCTTGAGCGATGGATTGAAGGAGACCATCGCCTACTTCCGCGGGGTCACTGGACCGACGGCGCGTGCGGAGCAGGGGAGGAGAGCGCATCCGTGAAGGTCCTGGTCACCGGTGGCGCCGGGTTCATCGGCAGCCACGTCACCGACGTGTTCCTCGACGCCGGCCACGAGGTCTGGGCCCTGGACGACCTCTCCAGTGGCCGCCGGGAGAACCTCCGGTCCGAGGTGCGGCTGGTGGCGGCGGACATTCGCTCGCCGGAGGCGGCGCGCCTCGTCGAGGCCGAGCGCTTCGAGGTCATGTGTCACCTCGCTGCCCAGATGGACGTGCGCCGCTCGGTGAACGATCCGCGCTTCGACGCCGACGTGAACGTCGGCGGCTTCCTCAATTTGCTCGAGGCAGCGCGGAAGGCCGGCGTGCGCAAGGTGGTGTTCAGCTCCACCGGCGGGGCCATCTACGGGGACCAGGACGTGTACCCGGCGCCGGAGGCGCACCCCACCCGGCCGGTCTCCCCCTACGGCGTGTCCAAGGCCTCGGGCGAGCTGTACCTCGGCTACTACCGGGCGCAGTACGGGCTCCGGTCGACGGCGCTCCGCTACGCGAACGTCTACGGTCCGCGCCAGAACCCGCACGGCGAGGCGGGGGTCGTGGCCATCTTCTCCGAGCGCCTGCTGAAGGGAGAGACCTGCGTCGTGAACGGGACCGGCGAGCAGACGCGTGATTTCGTCTACGGGCCCGACGTCGCCCGCGCGAATCTCCTCGCTGCCACCGGCGAGGTGGAGGGTCCGGTCAACATCGGCACCGGGATCGAGACCGACGTGAACCGGCTGTACGCGCTCCTAGCCAGGGCGGCGGGGGTCGAGCGCCCGGCGCAGCACGCTCCGGCCAAGCCCGGCGAGCAGATGCGCAGCTCAGTGGACGCGGCGCGCGCGGCCAAGTTGCTGGGCTGGCGTCCCGCGGTGGCGCTGGAGGAGGGGCTCGGCCGCACCGTGGACTGGTTTCGCGCCGGGTCGAAGCGAACATCGTAGGCTCGACCCGGGGGGCGGTGGCGCCCCGGCTCCCCGGGGTGTTAGGGAGCCGCCGCGACGTCAGAGACAGGGAATGCCGGCCGAGAACGCTCACCTCCGCAACTTCTGCATCATCGCCCACATCGATCACGGCAAGTCGACGCTGGCGGACCGTCTGCTCGACCGCACGGGAACGGTGACGCAGCGAGAGGCGCAGGATCAGTTCCTCGACAACATGGAGCTCGAGCGGGAGCGCGGCATCACCATCAAGGCCCAGTCGGTCCGGATGAATTACCGCGCACGGGACGGGAAGGACTACGTCCTGAACCTCATCGACACGCCTGGCCACGTGGACTTCGCCTACGAGGTCAGCCGCTCGCTGTCGGCCTGCGAGGGCGCGCTCCTGGTGGTGGACGCCTCGCAGGGGGTGGAGGCCCAGACGCTGGCCAACGTCTACATGGCGCTGGACCAGGGTCTGGAGGTCATCCCGGTCATCAACAAGATCGACCTGCCGTCGGCGGACGTGGATCGGACCCGGGCGGAGATCGAGGACGTCATCGGCATCGACGCCTCGGTCGCGGTGCCGACCTCGGCGAAGGAGGGCATCGGCATCGAGGAGATCCTCGAGGCAGTCGTGGCGCGCGTGCCGCCGCCGAAGGGCGATCCAGCGGGGCCACTCAAGGCCCTCATCTTCGACAGCTGGTACGACAGCTACCGCGGCGTCGTGATGCTGGTCCGGGTGCTGGAGGGAGCGCTGGAGCTGAAGCAGCAGATCCTCCTCATGTCGAACGGCAAGAAGTTCGAAGTGCAGGAGCTGGGCGTGCAGTCGCCGTTCGCCCGTCCCGTCCCGCGGCTGATGGCCGGCGAGGTGGGGATCCTCGTCGCCAACGTGAAGGAGATCCACGACGCCAAGGTGGGCGACACCGTCACCGAGGCGGCGCGTCCGACGGCCAAGGCCTTCCCGGGCTTCCAGGAAGTGAAGCCAATGGTGTTCAGCGGCGTCTTCCCGGTGGACTCCGCCGACTACGAAAATCTACGCGACGCCCTCGAGAAGCTGCAGCTCAACGACTCGGCCTTCACCTATGAGCCCGAGACCTCCACCGCGCTGGGCTTCGGGTTTCGCTGCGGCTACCTGGGGCTGCTCCACATGGAGATCGTCCAGGAG
>CAZDSB010000283.1:0-2569 GCA_964507515.1 uncultured Myxococcaceae bacterium | reverse complement strand
CCGCCGACGATCGAGGGGTCCTCGCCGTAGGAGCGATCCCCGGCGAGCTCGAAGAAGTCGGTGAAGAGCAGCTGGACGTAGTCCAGGAAATACGGCCGCTGGGGATGACGCGACAGCTGCGTCACCTGCCAGCGAGAGAGGTCGCTGAAGATCTCGGACTGGAGGCGCCGGGCCTTCTTCTCCAGCTTCTGGATTTCGGCCGTGAAGTCGGCCGTCCCAGCGAGGGACTTCAGCTGATCGATCTTCCGCTCGAGCTCCAGCAGCGGTCGCTCGAAGTCCAGCGCGAATGATTGCGCCGCCACCTCAGTGCTCCAGCGGGGATGTGCGGAGCACTCAGGCCGCCCGCGTCTTTGCCTGGGTCGCGGTGAGCGCGTACCAGGCGGTGCGGAAGGACTTCAGCTCGCGGAGGCCCGCGGGGTAACGCCCCAGGGCCGGAGCGACGGTGACGATGAGGCCGAGCTTCTTCTCCAGCGCCTTGGCCACGTTGTGCTCCTGGCGCCGGCGCTCCTCGGCCGCGGGGTCGGTGGTCTTCGGCAGGACGCGGTTCACCAGCACCCGCTCCACCGCCAGCTTCTTCCCCTGCAGCTCCTCGACGATGCGCTCGGTGCGCGCCGCGGCCAGCTCCTCGCCGCGGGTGACCACGACGAAGCGCGCCTCGGCGGGGTTCACCACCGCCTCCTCGAAGCGCTTCACGTGCTTGAGCAGGGCGGAGGCCTCGTCGGCCAGCTCCCCGAGCCCCTTGGAGCGGTACTTCACCAGCACCGCCAGCAGCTCGGTCAGCCAGGTCCGGGCGAGCTCGGGCACCTCGAGCAGCCGCAGTCCGGTGGAGGACGCGACCGGGTCCACCACGATGCGCTTGAACCGCTCCTGGACCAGCGCGTCGGTCAGCACGCTCACCGCCGCAAGGTCCTCGAGACCCGCGGGGATGACGTCGAGCAGGTTCCGGAGCACCTCGCGATCGGTGCCCTCCTGCTTGCCGAAGGACTCGAAGACCTTTTCCGTCTTCTCGCGCCACCGCTTGCGGAGCGCGTTGAACCAGCCTGGAACGTCCAGCTCGCGGGCGTAGAGGCCCTTGGTCCCCTTCACCTGGGTCTCGGTGTCGGTGAGGCGGCTCTGGAGCACGTCGGACAGACCGTGGGCCGGGTCGACGCTGATGAGCAGCACCGGCCCTTCCTTCTCGGTCAGGGTGACGGCAGCGGCTGCGGCGCAGGACGACTTCCCCACCCCTCCCTGGCCAACGAAGAAGATGAGCCGGGTGGGCGGCAGCGGCGGCGCGGCGATGGGAGGCATCGACGGGGCACGGACCAGCGCCGGCGGTCCCTCGGCCGCGCTGAACTCGAGCGCCTTCGTCTCCCGTCCGCCGGCGATCTCCTTAGCGAACGGCCGGAGTCCCTCGATGCCTCGCGGCGCCTCCACCCGGCGCTGCACGAGGTGAACCGGGATGGCCTTGTCGAAGGTCTGGAACTTGCGGACGTGCGGCGCCTGGAGCCCGCGGCGGCCCACGAAGGCAGGAGAGCTGGCGCGCTCCTCCACCGCGTTGACCACGATCTCCGAGACCGGAATCCCGCGCTCGCGGAGCCCCGTGAAGAGCGACTTGGCCTGTGCCTCGCCCACCGGCTCGGCCTGGGCGACGAGGTGGAACGCGGTCCGCTGGGGGTCCTTCACCAGCGCCCAGAATCGGTCGAGCTCGGCCACGAGCTGGTCCAGCGGCGTGTCGCCCGGCGCAGCGACGTCCTTCTTCTTGCCGGAGGGCTTCTCACCCCGGGCCAGGGCGATCGCCCGGCGGAGGATGGTCGCGGTGTCGAAGAGGCGCAGCGTGGGGCCGGTGCCGGTCATGTCCACGACGGCGCGATCCACCTTGCCCGGCTCGAGCTGGGCCACGACGTCCAGCAGGCCGAGGAGGGGCTCGAGCCCCGGAACCACACCCGACACCAGCTTCCCGACATCCTCGTCGGACAGGAGCAGGCCCTTCAGCGCCCCGGTGGCGAGGGCCGCGCGGATGGCCTCCGCCCGGCCCCGCACGGACTCGGTCTCGAACTCGTAGGCGGACAGGCCGCCCTCCCCCTTGCCCGGGACGAGCTTGGTGGGCTTGCCCAGGAGGCGCCTCTTCCAGACGTCGGAGAGGGCCTTCGTTGGCTCGCTGCTGCAGAGAAGGACCGACTCCTTGGGAGAAGCATCGGTCAGGGTGAGAGCGAAGGCAGAGGCCAGGGTGCTCTTGCCTGCGCCTCCCTTACCGCCGAACAGGTGCAGAACGGGTCCGTCACGCATGGGTAGATGTGTGCTGTCCTTGGAGCAGCGAAGCCGTAGTTCCCGCTGCCGCCGCGTACGACATGTAGCGGGGGGGCGGCGGCCATTCAGGCAAACACGGGAGTGACCCCCAAGAATCCTCCGTTCCGGGGGAAAAAGTCAATGTCCGGCGCACCTGCCTGACGCGCCTCGACATTGATGATTCGTCAACGATTGTGCGCGCTTGCCGGCTGAGTGAGCGGCGGCTGCGAGGGCCCGGCCGCCTCGGCGGCAGCAGCCGCTGAGCGGGCCTCGGCCGAGTACCGATTGAGCTTGTTGTACA
>CAZDSB010000282.1:0-3822 GCA_964507515.1 uncultured Myxococcaceae bacterium | reverse complement strand
GCTGGCGCGCTGCTATCGCGGGTGCTCGCGGGCCTTCTCTTCGGGGTGTCGCGCATCGATCCGGTGACCTTCCTCGGGTGGCCCCTGGTCCTCACGGGCGTCGCCGCCGGGGCAGCCTGGGTCGCCGCCCGACGCGTCTCGTCGGTCGACCCGGCGGACGCCCTTCGCCACGAGTAGCGCCCCTCTCCGCGCTCCGTCCGTGGCGCCTGGATTCGTCCAGCGTCACGGTGCGCGCAGCGTGGATGCACGAGGGGCGTCTGCCCGTCACCTGTCGTCTCGACGACGCCGCGCGGGCGTGACTTTCGCCTGCTCGATTGGCGAGCGGAGCCACCCTGCGCAGCTTCGGCCGCGAGAGGGGCATCGCATCCACACGTTCGCGCATTCCACCCGTCCCTTCCTGGTGGCCGCCGCGCTCTGCGCGATCGGCTGCAACGACCCCGTGTCGTGGATCGGCTTCCACGGCGACGCCATCCGGAGCGGGTGGAACCACCGGGAGACGACGCTCCGCCCCGAGCTGATCCGCGACGGCGTCTTCGGCAAGCGCTGGGACTCGCCCCAGTTCGACGCTTTCAAGGGAAGCCCTGGTCGCGCGTACGCGAGCCCGCTCTACGTGGAGGGAGTGAAGGTCGCAGGAGGCCCCTACGCGGGCCTGACGCTCGACGCGGTCTTCGTCGGCACCAGCAACGCGGACGTCTACGCGGTGAGCGCGCTGGCCAGCGGGCCCGTCCCGGCCGGCGTCGTGCTCTGGAAGCGGCACCTCGGAGACCCGGGCGATTCGATCGACGGGCTCCGCATCGGTGTGCTCGGTACCCCGGTGGTGGATCTCAAGGCCCAGCCGGCGCGCCTCTACGTCGCGGCCGACGTGCAGGGGCCCACGGAGGCGGGCGGGACCGCGTGGCGCGTCTTCGCGCTCGACCTTCGCGATGGCAGCGTCCTCCCCGGGTGGCCCGTCGTCCTCAATGCGTCCACGGTGACCCCGGTGAACCAGAACGGCCCGGCCGTCTTCCTCGAGCCCGGGCGGCTGTCGCAGCGTGGCGGCCTGGTCACCAGCCCCGACGGCCGCCTGCTCTACGTGCCCTTCGGCGGGTACTACGGCACGAGCGTCGGCTGGCTGCTCGCGATCGACACGGTGAACCCGAAGGTGGCCAGCTCGTTCTCCTCCAGTCCCGAGATGCTGGGACGGGCGAACGGTGGCATCTGGGCCTCGGGTGGACCGTCGGTCGACGCGGCAGGAAACGTCTGGGTGGTGACCGGCAACAGTCCGCCGAACCTCCTCGAGCGGACCTGGGGGGTCTCCGTGCTGCGCTTTGCCCCGGGACTTCCTCTCCGCCTGACCGGGAGCTACACGCCCTGGAACCACTGCCAGCTCGACACCGGCGACATCGATCTCTGCGGCAGCGGCGTGTCTCTGCTCCCGGAGGTCGGCGGCACGAGCACGCCGCACATGGCCGTCGTCGGCGGCAAGCAGGGGAACGTCTACCTCATCGACCGGGACCATCTGCCGGGCGGAGTCGATGCCCGACCTGCGTGCAACTACCGCTCTCCGACCGATCCACCGGTGGACGGATCGCTCTGGGACCCCACGGCCTCCCGTCCGTACTACCGCAACGGCAGCCCCGGGCCCCTGAACGTCTTCGGCCCCTACAACGACTGGGACGGCTGGGCCCTGAAGGCCAAGGCGCGCTCCACCCCCGCCGTCTTCCAGGCGGACGACGGCACCGTCTACGTGGTGGTGACCGGCTCGAGCAAGTTGCCGGACATGGTCACGTCCGTCCCGCCGTCGGTGGCGCGGCTCCGGGTGGTCACGCCGGGGCCGGGCAAGCCCGCGCACCTCGAGCTCGAGGCCTACGAGTCGACGCTGGTGTTCCAGAGCCCCGGCACGCCGGTCATCAGCAGCAACGGCGGCAAGGACCCGATCGCCTGGATCGTCGAGCCCAACGTGAACCGCCTCGACAGCCTCCTCACCGCGCCGCCGGCCACGCTCCACGCGGTGGACGTGATGAAGATGAAGGCGCTGTGGAGCAGCAAGCCGGGAGACCTCTTCCCGGGCGCGAAGTACTACCACCCGGTCGTCGCGCGAGGGCAGGTCATCGTCGCAACCGACCGGGTCAGCGCCTTCGGCGTGTCCGCGCCCGCGCTATGACTCCTCGCCGCGCACCCGCGCGGTGAGCGCCAGACCGGTCGGTGTCGTGGCCAGGCCACCCTCGCCGGTCTCGCGGAGCTCGGGCGGGAGCATGCGTCCCACCGAGGCCATCGCGCCCAGGACCTCGTCCGGCGGGATGAACGACTCCAGCCGCGCCAGGGCGAGCTGCGCCGCGCACACCGCGTGCACGCTGAAGAAGGCGTTCCTGCTCACGCAGGGAACCTCGACGAAGCCTCCCACCGGGTCGCAGACCAGCCCGATGCTGTTGGCCAGCGCGAGGGTCGCGGCATGGACGCAGGCCCGGGCGTTGCCTCCGAGCAGCTCGGTCACCGCAGCCGCGGCCATCGCCGCGCTCGAGCCGATCTCGGCCTGGCATCCGCCGGCGCTTCCGGAGATGTGCATCTTCCGCGAGATGGCCTGACCGACGCCCGCGGCGAGCACGAGCGGCATCACCAGCGCCTCGTCGCCGATGCCGAGGTGGTCGGCGACCCCGAGGAGAGCTCCCGGAACGGTGCCCGCGGACCCCGCGGTGGGAGCGGCCACGATGCGCCGCATGCGGGCGTTCTCCTCGTTCACCGCCATGGCGTACGCCTGGACGCGGCGGATGAGCGGGGCGTTCAGGGCGTCGGGCGCGGACCACAGTCCCTTGGCGTTCCAGCCCACCATCCCGGTGAGCGACTTCTCGGTGGAGGCGAGGCCGGCGGTCACGGACGCGCGCATCAGCGCGAGCCGCTCGCGCATGGTGCGGCGAATGGTTTCGGGATCGGCGCCGGTCTCGGCGCAGTCGTGCGCCAGGACCCACTCCGAGGCCCTCCCGGGAATTGCCTGCAGCTCGTGCAACGTGAAGCCTGCCATCCCTTGTCCTCAGCCCTCGTCCATCACCGGAGGAAGCATCCGGATCCAGTTCATGCCCTTGATGCGGGCGATCCAGGCCAGCGCCTCGTCCGACAGCCGCGCGTCGAGCTCGAGGCACATCAATGCCTCGCCCCCCCGGCGGTCGCGGTTGCTGGACAGCGCCGCGATGTTGACTCGATCGTCCGCGACCACGCGGGTCACGGTGGCGATGGCGCCGTAGAAGTCGTCATGACCGACGAGCAGGGTGTGGCGCGCGCCGGAGAAGCGCACCGGGACGCCGTCGATCTCGACGATCTCCACCGCGCCGCCGCCCAGGCTCGAGCCGAGCACCGTCGTCTGTCGGCCGTCGCCCTCGAGCGCGATCAGGACCGAGTTGGGGTGCACGTTGCCGAGGTCCTGGACCGACCAGATGACCGTGAGGCCAGCGCGGTCGGCCTCGGCGAGCGCGTCCGGGAGGCGGGAGTCGTCGGGCCGTATCCCGAGGAGTCCGGCGACCAGGGCGCGGTCGGTGCCGTGTCCCCGGCCGGTCTTGGCGAAGCTGCCGTGCAGCGTGATGGCGGCACGCTCGGGCGTGGCCTGGAGGATGGCGCGCGCGAGCAGGCCGATGCGGCACGCGCCGGCGGTGTGGCTGCTGCTGGGCCCGATCATCACCGGGCCGATCATGTCGAGGATGGACATGGGGGTGGCGACGGGGGTTCTGCCAGAGAGACCCCTGCTCGCGCCAGGCATCTCCTCCTGGAGGGGCCCGGGGCACCCGGGGGTCAGGCCGAGGCGCGTGACGCGGCTGCTCGCCGGTGCTCCTCGACGACGTCGGCGACGGTCAC
>CAZDSB010000281.1:0-2558 GCA_964507515.1 uncultured Myxococcaceae bacterium | reverse complement strand
CGGGTGGGAGGCGTTCATGTGGAGCTTCACGTGCTCCATCAGCTCCTTCTCCGTCTCGGTGACGAACTTCCCCGGGCACTTCGCCCCAGCGTCTGCACACGCGAGTGAGTAGGCCATGACGATGCTCCTCCGCGGCGACTGCTCGCCGCCATGCGGTCATACGTCTCCGCAGGGACCGTGTGAAGCCCTCGGCGCGCCGTGCCGTCTGGCTGCCCGGCGGCCGCTTACTGCAGGGGCGTCGAGCAGTAGGTGCTTTGGGGTCCGAACGGCCCGCCGCACTGCGTGGTCTGCTGGAACTGGTCGGCCTGCCCGTAGTCGTTGGTGGTGTCCGGGAAGTCCACGCCGTAGTGGTAGCCCGAGCTCCCCAGCGTGAACCACGGGTAGAGCAGAACGGTGCGCCGTAGACGGGGCAGCACTGATTCACCTCCGCCTTTCCGCCGAAGTCGCTCACCACGGCAAACTGCGTCGCCGTGGAGCTGCCGCCGAAGGTGACCGACTTGATCTGGATCGGGAAGGTGCCTGCCCAGGAGTCCGCGTTGTACGACAGGCACTCGGGGTCTCCGGGAAGGCAGAACTCCGACCGAGGGGCGGTGAACGGCGAGGTGTGGCCGATCTCCCAGACGAATGCGTTCGGAGCATCGTAGACCAGGCCCCAGGCCAGGTTGTTGCCGACTGCCTGGACGTCGTAGGCCGGCATGAGCGGACCATCGGACTTCGAGTTGAGGACGATGGTTCCGGAGCCGCCCGTGGTCAGATCGGCTCGGTCCATGGCTTCAGCAACCCGCACGACACCGTTGCGCGCGCTCTGGTCGTCAACAGACCGGACATCGGCGCCGGATACTTCCGTGAGGTCGCCGCCCTCGCCGGCCCAGGCCGCCCACCGGACCGCACCAGGCTCGTGGAGATCATGCGCCGGTACGGCCTGGTCCTTGCCGCAGCACCCGCTCCGGCCGGAGGGGCGTGACAGCTCAGGGCACGAGCTTCAGGTAGTTCTCGTACCGGGTCTGGATCTCCGAGACGTAGCGAACGGGTTCGGTGCCCCGCACGTACCCGTGGCGCGCCCGCGCGTAGTACGCCGGCTGCTGGAGGAGCAGCATCGCCCGCTCGACGTTCTTGAACCACTTGTCCGGGTCGAGCGCCTTCGTCCGCGCCAGCTGCCGCGCATCCGCCAGGTGGCCCCACCCGCAGTTGTAGGCCGCGAGCGCAAAGCGCATACGTTGCTGCACCGGCAGCGTGGTCTCCAGCCGATCCGCCAGCCGCGCCAGGTGCTTGATGCCCGCGAGCGCGCCCTGCTCCGGATCCTCCAGCCGCGTGATGCCCAGCTCCCGCGCCGTGCTCGGCAGCACCTGGAACAAGCCCAGCGCACCGGCGAGGCTCCGAGCCTGCGGGTCGAATCGACTCTCCTGGTAGGACTGCGCGGCGAGCAGCCGCCAGTCGAATCCGTAGAGCTGTGCGTACTTGCGGAACAGGGGATCGAAGCTGGAGAGGCCCTGGAGCGTGCCCGCGTCCTGCGCCCGGACCTCGGTGGCGATGCGTGAGTCCTCGAAGTAGCGGCGCCACGCCATGTTGTACTCGAGGCCCTTGTAGTTCTGGCGGACGAACCGGTCGAGCAGGGCCTTGAGCTCGCGGTCCTTCGGACGCACGGCGAAGGCGAGCTGCTTCTTCTCGCCCGGCTCGAGCGGAAACGCGGCCACCACGTCGGTCCGCCACACCCGCTCCGCCTGGAAGATGTGGGAGTCCGCCACGGTGAGATCCACCTCGCCCGCGGCAACCTCGGCGATGAGCTGCTCGGTCTCCTCGTCGGACCGGGCCAGCTCGACAGTGAAGGGGACACCCTTCACGCGGAGCCGCTCCAGGGTGGCCTGATAGCTCGAGCCGGCGCGTACCCGGATCTTGCGCCCGCGCAGATCGGCGACCGATCTCAGCGGCGGCTCCGAGGCCCGCTGCACGAGCAGCTCCTGGATCTCGAGGTAGGGGACGGTGAAGGCCACCTGCTTTCCGCGCTCCGGGGTCACCGTGTAGGAGGCGGCGATGACGTCACCTCTCCCCTGGAGCAGCCAGGGAACGAGGTCGGCGTGGGACGGCGGCACGACCATCTGCAGCCGGACGTCGAGCCCGTCCGCGAAGCGCTTCACCAGGTCGTGGTCGAAGCCCGCTGCCTCGCCTCGCAGGAGGAAGTAGCTGACGGCGTTGTTCCGGGTCAGCACCCGGAGCACGCGGTGCTTCTTCACGTCTGCCAGATCTCCGGACCAGGTCCGGGCGGCGTGGGCGATGAGCGCGCGCTGCTGGATGAAGAGGTCCAGCGCCGCCTTGAGCTGCTTCGCCTCCGGGTGCACCGCCCAGGCGATGGAGCGCTTCCGCGCGATGGGGAAGAGCACCACCGTGTCCATGTTCCAGGCGCGCTCGGCGTCCCAGACGTTGCTGTCCACCACCGCGAGCTCGCGTTCCCCGCGGTTCACCTCACCGATGAGCTCCGACTGCTGGTCCGCGCCCAGCACCTGCTCGACGCGGATGCCGGGCACCTCCAGCTTCGCCAGGCTGGCCTCGAACTCCGAGCC
>CAZDSB010000280.1:0-3209 GCA_964507515.1 uncultured Myxococcaceae bacterium | reverse complement strand
CCCTTCTCGGCGAGGGCGAGGTTCTTCACGTCGCAGGCGACGGGGGCGGACGGCTTCTTCAGGGACGCGAGCTTCTTGGCGGGAACGGCCATGTGTCGTTCGACCTCTCTGGCGAGGAATTCGGGGCGGCAGCTGCGCCCTCGGCGCCGGAGCAAGTACGACGCTCCCGTCCGGGGAGCAAGTGCCTCCCGGAGCAGCGCTTCCGTGCCGACAGTCGTCCTACTCGGGCGGGGCGCCCCGGCCTTCGCGAACGCGCGCATAGTGCCGGCGCGCCTTGTACTTGTTGCCGCACGTCGCCATCTCGCACCAGCGGCGAGTTCCGTTCTTGCTGGTGTCGAGAAAGAGCCACCCGCAGCCGTCCAGCGCCGTCGCCTCGCAGATGCGGATCCGGCGCCGCTCCGGGCCGGTGAGGAGGTCGGAGGCGGCCAGCGCGAGGCCAGGGACGAACGCATCCAGCCGCGCGGACTCGGGCGAGGACCAGCGGTAGCCGTGCTCGTGCGTCCGCACCAGCCGTCGCTCGGCCCACGCCCGGCGCACCTCGCGCTCGAAGATCTCGAGCGGCTCGGAGGCGGGCTGGACATCCTCGGAAACCGCCAGGAACACTCGGAAAAGGGCTTCCCGGAAGACCCGCACGCGCCCGAGCGCCGCCCTCGCTTCTGCCGGACGGAGCTGGATCTCCACCAGCATCGGATGGGCACGATCGGCGTCCAGCCACCCGGACTGCAGGCCCCAGGACACGAGGTCCTCCGGCGTGTCCAGGTCCTCGCGGGGCGAGGTCAGCCGGCGGCCTCCCATGCTGTTGAGGAAGTCCAGCACCGGGTGCCCGCCGGTCAGCCTGAAGCGATGCGTGCCGGGAAGGAGCATGGCGGTAGCCTAACCTTCTAATCGAGCTTGACTGGTGTGGCACATCGGGTCCATCTTACGACCTTCAAATGACATTTTGAAGGTTAGCGATGACTGCTCCAGAGATGCCTGCGGAATGGCAGGGTGACGCCCGACCGAGGTCCGTTCTCGACGCCCCGTCGAACCTGGGGCTCGCCCCGCCGGCTCCCGGGCGCGAGCCTGGGACTCGCCGGATGCCCGACGTCCTCCGCTGGAACGGCCTCCGCGCCCGGCTCGGAGCGCGGGACGCAGGGCGGATCGAGCCGCCGCGCTACGAGACCAACGTCCACGCCAGCGGCATCCGCAACGCCGACGCCATCGCCGCGTACTCTCGCACCCTGGCCGACGCGGTGGAGAGCATCGTCCTCCGCCGTGAGCTGGCGGTGGTGCTCGGCGGCGACTGCAGCATCCTCCTCGGCAACCTCCTCGGAGCCCGCCGCTGCGTCGACGGGCTGGGCCTGGTCTTTTTCGATGGGCACTCGGACTTTGCCACGCCCGACCGCTCGGGCACTCACGGCGCGGCAGGCATGGACCTGGCGCTCGCCGTGGGCGAGGGGCCGCCCCTGCTGTCGGCGCTCGCGTCCGATGGACCGCTGGTGGATGCGCGCTCGGTCGTGCACCTCGGGATGCGCGAGGACGATCCGGAGCTCCGCGCCTCGGGCATCTCCGTCCTGGACCTCGCCGAGATCGAGCGGCGGGAACCGGAGGCCATCGCCGGCCAGGTCCTCCAGCGTCTCGGTCCCCTCCCCGGCTTCTGGATCCACGTGGACGCGGACGTCCTGGACGACACGCTGATGCCCGCGGTGGACTCGCGCGTACCCGGGGGACTGTCGTACGAGGCGCTCGTGGGACTGCTCCGTCCGCTGCTTGCGTCGCCCCGCGCGATCGGGGTCGAGTTCACCATCTACGACCCGGACCGCGACCCGGAAGGCTCCGTGGGCCGGGCATTCACCGCCGCGCTGGTGGAGGCACTTCGACCGTGAACCACGACGCACGCGCCTGGGCCGAGGGCCACCGGGCCTTCTTCGAGGAACGGCTCCGCACCCTCGTGGAGCTCCCCACCGTCAGCGTGGACCCGACACGGGGCCCCGAGACCGAGGCCTGCGCCGAGGCCGCGCTCGCGCTGATCCGTCACTTCGGCGGCACGGCCACCCTGCTCCGCGTGGCGGGCAAGCCGTACGTGCACGGCCGCTTCGGAGAGCCCGGGCGTCCCTCGGTGCTCGTCTACAACCACCTCGACGTCCAGCCGGCGGACGAGCCGGAGTGGAAGGGCGAGCCATTCCGGATGCGGGTCGAGGGCGAGCGCTACCTCGGGCGCGGCACCACCGACGACAAGGGACCCGCGCTGACCTGCCTCCTCGGCATCGCCCACGCCGTCCGCCGCGGCTCCCCCATGAGCTTCGAGCTGCTTTGGGAGTTCGAGGAGGAGGTGGGGAGCCCTCACTTCCAGGAGCTGATGCGCGAGCACCGGGACGCGCTGGGGAACGTCCGCGCGGTGCTGGTCTCGGACACGCTCTGGGTCTCCGCCGAGCAACCGTCGATGGACGTGGGGCTCCGGGGATTCCAGGGACTGCTCCTCAAGCTGCGGACCGCGGACGTGGATGCGCACTCCGGCGTCGTCGGCGGTGGCGCGCCCAATCCACTGGCCGGCCTGACACGCGTGCTCGCGGCCTGCTTCGATGCGAGCGCCGGCCGGATCCTCGTCCCTGGCGTGCTCGACGAGGTGAGCGCGGTGAGCGACGCCGAGATGGACCTCTACGTCCGGAGCGGCTTCGACGTGGAGAGGTTCCGGAGCACCTACGGATTCCGCCGTCTGCTGGCCAGCAACCCGCGGGAGCTGCTCCGGCGGCTGTGGACGCAGCCCACCTTCGAGATCCACGGCATCTCCGGCGGGTACCAGGGACCGGGCCTCAAGAGCATCGTGCCCGCCTCGGCCGAGGCGAAGGTGAGCCTGCGCCTCGTCCCCGACCAGTCACCGGCGCGGGTGATCGAGTCCATCCGGCGCTTCGTCGCCGAGGTGGACCCCATGGTGGAGGTCGTTCCCCTCGGGTCGGCGCCGGCCTTCGTGACCTCGGTGGACGCCCCGGAGTGCAAGGCCATGGACCGCGCCGCGGAGCGGGTGCTCGGCAAGGGCCTCGCCCTCACCCGGGGCGGCGGCTCCATCCCGGCCGTGGCCATCATGGCCGAGGTGCTCCGTGCTCCGGTGCTCCTCATGGGACTGAGCCTGCCCGAGCACGGCTACCACGCGCCCAACGAGTTCTTCGACTGGACGCAGGCCCGGCGCGGCGTGGAGCTCTACGCCTCGTGGTTCGAGGAGCTGGAGAGAC
>CAZDSB010000279.1:0-13187 GCA_964507515.1 uncultured Myxococcaceae bacterium | reverse complement strand
TTGTCGTCGAAGCTGAACAGCGACCGCGGATCGTGCAGCAGGACGTTGGTGTCGAGGACGAAGTTCTTTTTCATCGACTGGCCGGGGGGTTCCCTCGGGCGAGACCTCGTGATGGTGCGGTGGGCCTTCTGGCTCCTCGTTTTCGCCAGTATAGACACGGAGCCGACGCGTCCGGGCCGCTCAAACGCCGCCGGGTGGGGGGCGCAGCAGATCCTGCACGGTCCGGGGCACCGGTGGCCCGGGCATGCGGTCCCAGGGGAAGCGCCGGCGGAGGCAGCCCAGGTGGAACCGGTACGCGCGACGTCTTCCCCGTCGCACCGCCCGCCGCCGCGCGACGCTGTCGACCGCCCGGGCGACGCGTCTGTCCAGAGGCGCGATCATCAGATCCGGCGTCCACGTCACCCGTTCGACACCAGACCGTACGCATCCGAGATCGAGCGCCCAGGACAGGAGCCACAGCGGCCGCAGCCGCGGCTCCCTGCGAAGGGCCTCGAACCTCGCCTGCGCCCGTCCGTCGACGAAGACGAAATGACGCGCGTATGCCCACGCCGCGTGGAAGCTGCTCGGCCGCAGCGCCATTCCCTCGGCGCCCACGCGCTTCGCCATGAGCAGCAGCAGCTGCACCACCTCTCCGGACAGGCTGAGCCCCGGGAACTGCTGGCCGGGGAGCGGCGGCCGGTGCCAGTCGAACTGCTTCCCCGGGTTCTGCAGCAGCAGGGACTCGAGGAACACGAGTGGAACGTCGCGGACCGACCGCCCGAGGCCGAGCTGGTGGCCGCTCACCTGGCGCAGGGAGACCTCCGCCACCGGCGCGCTGAAGAGGTCGCTGCGAACGACGAGGGTCGGTGCGAACGGATCGGCCAGGTCGAGGTTCACCGAGAGCTTTCCCAGCCCGCTCCCCTCCAGCCGCTCCAGCGTTCCGTAGGCGCGCAGCGCGTGCTCCAGCCCGCCGCGGGTGTAGGTCTCCCAGGCGAGGCGCGTCCGCCGCTCGCGGCTCGCGAGCCCGAGCGGGTCGCCGTCCTCCTCCGCCTCCTCGGTGAGGGCGGCGAGGTCGATCCGCCGGTAGATGCGCCACAGCCGTGGCTGCACACGGGCGGTCGTCATCCGCCGTCCCGCCGGTAGCGGATGGACCGGACGACAAGCTCCACCTCTCCCCGTGGACGTCGCACCGTCACCTCGTCACCGGGGCGCTTGCCGAGCAGCGATCGGCCCAGCGGCGATTCGACGCTCACGCCAGTGCCGCGTGCGTCGATCTCGTCGGGCCCGACGATCTGGTAGGTGCGCTCGGTGCCGTCCTCGTCCTCGAGCGTGACCCAGGCACCGAACCACACCCGTCCGGTGTCGGTCTGGTCCTCGGGCGAGACGATGGTGGAGGTGTCGAGGCGCTTCGAGAGGAAGCGGATCCGCCGGTCGATCTCCCGGAGCCGCTTCTTGCCGTAGATGTACTCGGCGTTCTCGCTGCGGTCGCCCTGAGCGGCCGCGGCGCTCACCTCCGCCGTGACACGGGGACGCTCCTGGTTCAGCAGCCGCAGAAGCTCAGCGTGCATCCGCTCGGCGCCTGCGCGCGTCAGGTACCGGCGCCCGGGTCCGGCGGGCACGTCGTCGTCTTCGAGATCCTCGCTGTCCGCCATCGGTTCGCTCGACAGTGATGCACGCCGGGCCTGACCGCATCCGGCCCCTCCGGAAAGGACGGTATCACTCGCAGTGAAAGGCACGTCACGCCGGATCCGCGAGGTACGTCCGGAGCGAGACGAGGTCGCCGGTATCCATTCCCGCGGAAGCGAGGATGGTCCGGAGGTGCTTCCAGATGAGCTCGGCCTGCGCCGCGAACGAATCCGGGAGCGTCTTCCCGTCGGCCTCGTATCCGTTGAGCCCGGTCACGCCAGAGCATGCGTGCGTCTCCGCGGACCTCGGTCGCGTGCGCGTACGCCGGTAGGGAGGGAAGACCTCCGCGGGGTTGTGCCGGAACACCGTCATCGTCGCTCCTTCGAGAAGGTCGTGCGCCGTCGCGCCGGGCTCTGCGATGGACCGCCCTCCGCACCCGTAGTACCAATCCAGCGCAGTCCGAGTCGCTAGCTCAGCTGGTAGAGCACCGGCCTTTTAAGCCGAGGGTCGTGGGTTCGATCCCCACGCGACTCACACCCAGGTCTCGCTGGTCTCGCGGCCAGATAGGCGCTACACGCGTCGGCGGCGGGGCCCCCTCACGCCCGCCAGGGAGCCGCGTCATGGTCAAGCCCATCCCCGAAGGTCTCCGCACCCTCACACCGTCGCTGACGGTCGAAGGCGCGGCGGAGGCGATCGAGTTCTACAAGCGAGCCTTCGGCGCGGAGGAACGGAACCGCGCGCTGGACCCGAGCGGGAAGAAGGTGTGGCACGCCGAGCTGCGCATCGGAGATTCGACCTTCTTCGTCAACGACACGGCTCCGGAGATGGGCGCCACGCCCAGCTTCTCGTCGCTGTGGATCTACACCGCCGACGCCGACGCGGCGTTCGACCGGGCGGTGAAGGCCGGGGCGAAGGCGACCATGCCGATGGCCGACATGTTCTGGGGTGACCGGGTGGGCATGCTGGTCGACCGCTGGAACATCAAGTGGAACATCGCCAAGCACGTGAAGGACCTCAGCCCCGCGGAGCTGAAGGCCGCGCAGGACGCGTTCGTCGCTCAGATGGCGAAGCAGAAGAAGTAGCCGGCGCTCGTCCGAACTGGCGTTCGCACCCGGCTTCGGGTTAGTCGTCGGCGTCCGCCCGAGTCCCCGTCGTCTAGAGGCCCAGGACGCTGGCCTTTCAAGCCGGTAACACGGGTTCGAATCCCGTCGGGGACACTCGCAGGCCGCCGTAGACACTCACGTCGGGTCGGGGCGCTCTTCTTCTCGAGACCTAATCTGGCCTCGGCGAGCGCATTGCGGCATCACCAATGCTCTCGGAAACCTCGAGCGCCTACGCGGAAGGTCGCTTTTCCAGCTCCTGGAGATGGGCTGCTGGATCGAGCGGAAGGTCCAGCACGAAGACGCATCCCTGGCCGGGCACGTCGTGCACGCGCAGCCCACCACCATGGAGCTCGGCGGCGCGTTTGGAGATGGCGAGCCCGAGCCCGAACCCGCTCCGGTCCTGCCCTAGCTGGACGAAGGGGCTGAACATCTTCTCAACCGCGCCCTCGGGGAGTCCACCGCATTGGTCCTCGACCTCGATGACCACCCGATCCACCGAGTGCTTCGTTCGCAGCCGCACAGTGGCGCCAGGGGCGCTGAACTTCACCGCATTGCGCACGAGGTTGGACAGGGCCGAATCCAGCAGTCGCTCATCGGCCATGATCTCGAGCTCCGGGTCGGCGTCCACCAGGATCTCCACGTCCTTCCCCGCGCCCTGAGGAGCGACGTCGTCGGCCAGGGCGTCTAGCACCCTCCGGAGAACGAGCTTCTTGAACACCGGCTCGGGGAAAGCATGGAGCTGAACGTCGAAGAGCTCGTTGTCGACACGCTCGCGCAACAGCCGGAGAGCGCGCTCGAACGCTTGCACATCGCCCGGCGTCGGTCCTGTGGACCGCCGTTTCATCATCTCCACCCGGAGTTGCGCAGACTGGAGCGGGTTCCTCAGCTCGTGCGCGAGGAAGCCCACGTGTGCCGCAGCATCCCTCCTCGCCTTCGCATCTCGCTCCAGCGAGTACTGGGCGGCTGCACTGGCGATGCCCTCGATGAGAATCCGGGAGAGGTTCAGGGCGTCGGCGGTGCCAAGAGGAACTCCGTTCGCCTCCATGAATTCGAAGAGAACCTCACGGAGGGCGCCGTACTCGCGGATGAGTCCGTCGATGTTGTACCCGAGCCGGAACCGCTGCTCCCCGTGCTGACGCGCCCGGGCCGCCGGGCGGGGTGCCTCAGCGCCCTCCTCCTCCTCGAGCGCGCCGGCGATCTCCTCGACGAACTCGCGCATCGAATTCTTGAGGTCCGACGTGGGAAGAGCGGACGAGGCGCTTTGATGGCGGAGCTTGTCCACCCAGCCGTTCACGATTGCGGGCGCCTTCTCTCGAAGAAGCCGGGAAAGCGGCACCCCCACCGGCTGCTCTTCGGTGGACGTTGGCTTTGGGAAAGTCATGCGTCCTCGCAGCGTGACAGAGGAGGGAGGGGCACCCCAGTTGACCTCCGCGGGCTGCGTTGAATCGACGACACCGCTGGCCTTGCTGTCGGGCTCCCAGTTCGCGATGCCAACGTCGAACTTCGCCCGGACAACGGCCATCAGGACCCAGGCTGGCATCCTCCGGATGGCACTGAGCTCTGCCCTTTCAGCAGTGCTGAAACGGCGGAGATTCGCGTCATGCCTCGGAGATCGCCGGGCTCGTCTTGACGGCGAAAGTCTCCGCTCTAGCTTCGGCGCGTTCTCGATTCGGCGCGCTCCGGCGCGCCTTGGCACGAAGAGCAGGAGGAACGACATGAGCACCATGCAGCGTTGGAACCCGACGCCAGACTTCTCCCGGCTGCAGGACGATGTGAATAGGCTTTTCGATGCGAGCCTGGGTCTCAACCGCAGCACCGAGTCGTACGGTTGGACCCCCGCGGTAGATGTCTTCGAGGACGCGGAGGGCGTCACCTTCAAGTTCGAGCTTCCCGAGGTGGAAGCGAAGGACTTGGACGTTCGCCTCGAAGACGGAACCCTGACGGTCCGCGGCGAGCGAAAGCTCGAGCGCGAGGACAGGCGAGAAGGCTATCACCGCATCGAGCGTGCCTATGGTAGTTTCGCCCGGAGCTTCACCCTCCCCGGGACGCTCGAGGCCGAAAAGGCCAGCGCCGAACAGAAGAACGGCGTGCTGCGGATCTTCGTCCCCAAGCGCGCCGAGGCGAAGCCGAAGAGCATCAGCGTCAAGGTGAACTAGAGTCCCCGTGCGCACGGGGAGGCCGGCGCTCTGGCGGCCGGCACGCGCCCACCCTGCCCTCTCGGGCGGCGGTGGGCGCGGTCGTTTCCGGGCAGTCCTCAAGCAACCAGCGCCGGAACCTGCACGGAATTGGCCTCCGGTTCGCCGACGGTCCCCCGGTCTTCGGTCGCGAATCGAGCGTCCTTGACAGCAAGAAAGTGCTGTTTACCCTGGCGACCGGCGAGCCAAAAAACGGTGCCCATCCGGGTACTTGGCTCAAAGGAGGTCTGCCATGCTCGTGAGGCGGGTCTGGCCCTCGAGGCCGACGTTCGACAGCCCCTTCGCCGACTTCGATGAGTTCCGGCGCGAGATGCTTCGCTTGCTCGACACGGTGCCATCAGACACGTTCGGTGAGGTGGGGGCCGGGGTTTTTCCCCCGATGAACGTCACCCAGGACGACGACAACTTCTACCTTCGCGCCGAGGTCCCCGGAATCAATCCCAACGAGATGTCCATCTCGGCCGTGAGAAACCGTGTTTCGCTCGCCGGCAAGCGCGACATCCAAATCGAGCACGAGCGCGCCAGCTACCATCGCAAGGAGCGCCCGGAAGGCTCCTTCAACCGCACCGTCACGCTGCCGACGGACATCGACGCCGAGCGTGTCGACGCGAGGTACACCGACGGCATCCTCACACTCACTCTGCCCAAAGCGGAGGAGGCGAAGCCGCGGCAGATCATGGTGAGAACATGAGTGCGCCCAGGAATCGGGAGGAAACCGCCATGGCACGGGAGGCCAGGGAGATCCAAAAAGCGGAGAAGCCGGGCGGGCCTGCTGTTCCCGAGCAGACCCGGTCGGGGCTGGTTTACTCGCCCTCCGTCGACATCTTCGAGAACGACAACTCCATCACGGTCCTCGCGGACATGCCGGGAGTGAAGGCCCAGGAGCTGAAGATCGATCTGCGCGAGAGCGTCCTCACGCTGACCGCCCGGGTGACGGCCCCCGAGGGGCCGAACGAGTCGGACGTCCTCCGGGAGTACCGGTCAGGTACGTTCTTCCGGCAGTTCATGCTCTCGGAGACCGTCGATCAGACGAGCATCGACGCGAAGCTGACGGATGGCGTGCTGCGCCTCGAGCTGCCGAAGGTTCAGAAGGCCCGTCCCCGGCAGATCACGGTCAGGGCGAGCTGAGGCCCTGGGGATCTTTCTCTAGTGCTCTCGTGCGGATGACAGGTGTATCGGCACTATGGAGAAAAAGACGTACTACATGATTCTCGGTGTCTCGCGAACCGAGAGCTCCCGTGGGATCCGAGCGGCCTACCGCGACCTCGCCAAGAAACTGCACCCTGACGTGGCGGGAGCGCAGGCCACACGAGCCTTTCAGGAGGTCACGGAGGCCTACGGGGTGCTCTCCGACCCGCAGCAGCGCCGGGAGTACAACAACAAGCTGGGGCGGGGTGGCGAAATCGTGCCCGTCCGGCACTCGGCAGCGGAGCCGATGGTCCGCGAGCCGGTCAGCATCGTCGGTCGCCCCGAGAGCATTCGCCCCTCTTTCGAGGCGATGTACGAGCGCTTCCTTCGCAACTTCACGGGCACCCGCGTACCCAAGTCCGAGCGACTCGAGGGGCTGAACTTCGAGGTGGTGCTCACGGCGGGGGAAGCGCGTTGCGGATGCGTCGCACGGGTGGGCGTTCCGGTCTTTGCTCGCTGCCCACAGTGCGGCGGGTCGGGACGCGCCTGGGTATTCCCATGCACGTACTGCCGGCAGCAAGGAATGATCGAGAGCGAAGAGCTCGTCCGCATCCGCATCCCGCCGACGGCGTCCGCGGGCTCCGTGTACGAGATTCCGCTCGAGGGCCTGGGGATCCACAACTTCTACCTGCGTCTGCACGTGGTCGTCGAGGGGTAGGCGCGCGAAAGAAAGGAGGAGGTGCAACATGTGCTGTGAATGCACCGGGTGCGGCCGTGACGTCCGACCGTCCTCTTGCTCCGTACCGTGCCGCGAGTGCGTCACGGTCGACGTCATCTTCGTGCCTACCGAAATCGACAACCCAATCGTGGGCCATCACGACCGCGACGGCTCGCGGTCCATTTGGCTTCCGGCCAGTGGCGAGCGCAGGCGGTGACGAGCGATGAGCAAGCATGAGAAGAGCACCGAGCCCGGGCATGGTGAAACTCCGCTCGACGTGAGTCATCTGCGACGAGAGGCGCGGACCGCGCTCGAACTCGCGGTCGCGGCAATGGCGCCCTCCGAGATGACGGACCGGCTGGCGACGGCCGCCGGCCTGCTGGAGGCGATTGGCGAACTCCCACCGAACAGCCCGCCCGTCCTGGCTCTCCTACCCCAGATCGTCAAGCGCTCGAGGGCTGCGCTCGACGAGTGGCAGCGATGGCAGGAGGTCCACCTCGCAAGGTAAAGGGACGAGGGAGCAGGGTCTCCGGCGGATGGCCCAAGGTGATCTCGAACCTCAAGTCGCTGCTGGAGAGCGGCGCGACCGTCCTGCAGGAGCCCTACCCCACCGACGCCGTCCACGCTGCCCGCGCGTGACGGGTACCAGCCTGCTCCCGGGCCTGCTGGAACTCCTCGAGGCCTGTGCTATCTGCCTCTCCGCGACCAAACGTCGGCTCGCGTCGGAGACACATGGAATCCGGGCCGCAGCGCAAAGCGCTGGAGATCAACCTCGACCCGAGCAGCTACGGCGCTTTCGCCGAGATCGGCGCCGGCCAGGAGGTTGCCGACTGGTTCCTTCGCGCTGGCGCGGCCTCGGGCACCGTGGCCCAGACGATCTGCGCCTATGACAAGGCGTTCAGCGACGAGCGGTACGGCCAGGGCACGCGCTACGTCTCGCGGGAACGTCTCCAGGCGATGCTCGAGCACGAGTACCGCACGCTGGAAGCGCAGCTCCGGGAGTCCCGCGGCCCGGAGGTGCGTTTCTTCGCCTTCGCCGACACCGTCGCGGCGCGGAACTTCAAGGGCGACAACGAGCAGCACGGCTGGGTCGGCCTCCGGTTCCAGGCCGAGACCGGAGCTGCGCCCAGCGACGTCCTCCTTCACGTCGCCCTCCGGGACGGTGACGTCGAGCAGCAGCGGACGGCCCTGGGAGTCCTCGGCGTCAACCTGGTCCACGCCGCGATCCATCGGAAGGCCGAGGCGAGAGAGTTCCTCGCCGCGATGTTCGAAGGACTCTCCGTCGACCGGCTGGAGATCGACGTCATCGAGCTCGCCGGGCCCGCGTTCGCCGGACAGGACTCCCGGCTTTGGTGCCTCGAGGCGCTCCGTCTGGGACTGGCGCGTGCTCTCCTCTTCGATGCCTCTGGCCGACCGGACCAGCCATCGACCGTCCTGCGCAAGCGAAGCTTGATCGTCGAGGGACGTACCGCCGGCGCCGAGGTCGATCCGCGGACGCTGGTCGCCACCGCCTTCGCCCAGCTCGATCGCGAGGTGCGCCCGGAGCATCAACCGATGCTCCTCCTCGACGTCCGGCTCGAGCAGCTCACCGGCTCCGGTGAGACCGGGACGCCGGGCGATCGCGTCGACAGGCTCTCGGCGCGCGGTCCCCTCATCGTGACCGACCAGACCGTCCTCCACCCGGTGGTGCAGTACCTGCGGCGGTACACGTCCGCGCCCATCCGCCTGGTCACGAGCATGGTGGCGTTCGCGGATCTGCTCTGCGGAAGCTACGAGACGCTACCGGGAGCGCTCCTCGAGTCCCTGGGCAAGCTGCTGGTGGAGGACGTGCGCCTGTACATCTATCCGGTGCCGGCCGATGCGTTCCTGCGGGCGCGAGCGGAGGATCCACGGCGGCGGGTGACCACCTCGGCCGCCAGCGGGAGCGTCACGCTCGACGACCTCCACTGCGAGCCGCCCCTGGACCATCTGCTCCGCTATCTCCGCGGGGCCGGCTGGCTCGTCCCGCTCGAGCTTCCCTGAGCGGCGCGTCGTCCGCGGACGGCGCCACGTCACTCTCAGGTCAGTCCGCTCCGGGGCGGCTTGCGCACGTGCCGCGGACTTCGAATCCTGGGCGCATCGTCACGGATCATCAGGAGCACAGCGAGGACCTCGCGCTCGTCGAGCTGGGCATGGCCCTCCGGGCCCTGGACTACCGCTTCGTGACCATTACGCCGGCCTCTCACCGACGGGTTCTGTCCCGATCGCCGGGCGCGTCGGGCCGGACCTTGCGCGACATCTTCGGGTGGAACCTGCCCTTCCGTCCCTCGGAGGTCGACGACCGGATGCTCGAGCTCCTCCGGCGATCGCGACGGATCGTGACGGAAGGTGATCTCTGCCGGAGCACCGTCCGCTACTCCTCGGTCGGGTCCCTTCTTCTGGTCCATTCCTCCTATCCCACCGAGGCCGGCGACTCGGTCTTCCTCGGGCCGGACACCTATCGATTCTGCGGGTTGCTGGAGAGAGAGCTTCCACCTCTCGGCACGGTCGTGGACGTCGGCTGCGGGACCGGAGCCGGCGGGCTGAGCGTGGCGGGTCGCATCCAGCGGCTGATCCTGTCCGACGTGAATCCTCTCGCGCTGCGGTTCGCGCGAGTGAACTGCACGCTCGCCGGGTCGACGGAGATCGAGGTACGAGAGAGCGACGTGCTCTCCGGGGTCCCGGGCACTATCGACGGGGTGTTGGCGAATCCTCCGTACCTGGTGGACGGCGCCACGCGGAGGTACCGGCACGGAGGTCCCCGCGGGATCGAGCTCTCGAAGCGCATCGTCCAGGAGAGCATCGACCGCCTCCGCCCCGGCGGGCGCCTGCTGCTCTACACGGGCACTCCCGTGGTCGACGGGAGGGATCTTCTCCGGACGGAGCTGGAACCACTCCTCCGCTCGAGATGCGCCCGTTACGACTACCGGGAGCTGGATCCCGACGTGTGGGGCGAGGAGCTCGACACGCCAGCGTACGCCCGCGCCGAGCGCATCGCGCTCGTCTCACTCGTGGCCGAGGTTCGCTGAGAACCAGCCCCAGCTCCGGAGCCTCTCGGCGTCCTCGCGCAGGAAGCGCTCTCCGATGTCGAGCCGGTACCGGACGTTGGGGATGATGACCTTCCTCGCGGTCGCGTACGCGCGTTCCCGGGCCTCGACCGGCGTGGGCCCGACTCCGGTCACCACCATCGCGTAGCCCACGCTGCCCGCGGCGATCAGGGTGTCGTCCCGGCGGGCAAGCTCTCCGATGTGAAGGTGCCTTCGCTCTGCGTCCTCCATCTGGTGAAGCGTCACCGGCAGTCCCCGGGAGAGGTTTCGATACCCGTGGGGGTACGGAAACGGCGGCAAGGTCAGCACCACCCCGACGGCGAACCCGGGCTCGACCTCGAACTCGGCCCTCCCCCCGTCCGTCCCCAGGATTCTCCGGAACATGCTCGCCCAGTCCTCCCGCTGCAGCGCGGAGAGGATGGCGAACCCGGGGTATCCGAACCGGCAGGTGAGCTCGAGTGGCCAGATCCCCTCGGCGTTCACGATGGTGTTCAGGTTGATGTATCCGCGGTAGCCGCCCCGGCGGAGGAAGTCCTCCATGAGCCCGAGCGTCGCCTGGAAGAAGCGTTCCGTTCCCTCGTACGTCACCAGGGTTCCCATCTCCCCGGTCAGCTCACCGAGGTCACCCGGGAAGAATCGCTTGTGCTCCCAGTCGAGGCAGGCGGGTCTGAGGAATCTCCGGCCGTCGAAGAAGGCACCCACGCCCATCTCGACCCCGGTGATTCGCTGCATGAGGACGAATGAAGGACGCTCGTCGAACGTCCACGTGTCTCGCTGCTGGGCGAGGATGCCGACGAGGTCGGTCCCATCCGGAAGCTGTCCGACGTAGTTTCGGGTCGAGGCGAACCCGGCACCGTCGAGCTTGTAGACGTAGGCACCCGGCCGACGGCGCACGAACGCGATCCCCTTCTCGAAGTCGTCGAACGTCGTCGTGGCCGCGACCTTCAGCCCCAGGCTGCTCAGGACTTCCTGCCCATGCGCGCGGTCAGCTTCCAGGCGATCCCCCTCCGCGCTACCTCCGATGACCTGATATCCGTCGCGGCGAAGCGAATCCTGAAGCGCTCCGTCCGTCGCCGTCTCGAAGACGATCACTCCCTCGGCACCGGCCTCGCGCACCCACCCGAGCTCGCCGCGCCAGTCGGCCACCCGCGCGAAGAGGCCCTCACCGACGTCCGCAGAGTCCGGGTCACGCACGCAGACCTTCACGGAGTGCCCGTGCCTCACCAGGTCCAGGTAGAGGGCTCCGAGGTCGGCCGAGTCTCCGATTCCCAGCACGTGCATGGAGGCCAGGATGCCTCCCCCTCCAGGGAGCGCGACGGGCGGACGGACGCGGCGTTCTCTGGACGACGGGTGAGTGGCCGTCGCCTTCGACGATGTTCATCTCCGGAGCAGTGGAATCCGTCGCCTCGCCGCATCGAGACCTCGCCAGGTGGAATGCTCGCCGCTTGACACCCTTCGCTCCCGGGGCGGGGTGGCGCGACGCTCTCACCGAGGAGGCCTCTCTCGCGCAGCGGGAGGGAGAGTGGATCGAGCAGGAGCGCGCGGCGATCGCCCCCCTCGTGGCGGACGTTCCCGCGGAGCCCGAGCCATTCGTTCACTGGTTCGAGGATCTGCGCGAGCACGGACCCGGTCAGGGAGATCCTCTCTTCGACTTTCTGGAGCATCAGGCAGACCTCGGGCAGATGCGATGGTTCCTCGGTCAGGAGCTCGCCGGGGAAGCCGGCTTCGACGACCTCGTCGCGCTGACTCAGCTGAAGATGCCCGAGCGCGCCAAGCTGGAGCTCGCCCGGAACTACTGGGACGAGATGGGACGGGGACGCAGCGAGGGGATGCATGGACCGATGCTCTCGCGACTCGCGGACGCGCTCGAGATCCCTCACCCCGGTGTCGACGCGGTGTGGGAAGCGCTCGCGCTCTCCAACCTCCTGGTGGGCCTGGCCTGCAATCGTCGCTACGCGTGGTTGTCGGTTGGCGCTCTCGGCGTCGTCGAGCTCACCGCGCCCGGACGCGCGCAGAAGGTCGATGCCGGTCTCCGTCGCCTGGGCGTGGGCGGCAAGGCCCGCCACTACTTCGCGCTTCATTCCACCCTCGACCGCCAGCACTCAGAGGCCTGGAACCGTGAGGTGCTCGCGCCACTGGTCGGGGAGGATCCCTCGAGATCTTCCCTGCTTGCCGAGGGGGCGCTCCTGCGGCTTCGAGCCGGCGCGCGCTGCTTCGAGAGATATCGGCGGGAGCTCGGGCTCTCGCCCTGCTGAGCGCCTCTCGACCCCCGCGCCGGACGGTCAGACGGGTCGCGGACGTCCGGGCTGTCCGAGCGCACACTCGAGCGCGCCACGCTCCCAGCGCCCCAGCTCCGCGGCGGCCTCGTAGGTGCTGCGCAGGAACTCCATGAGCTCGGAGCGGGGATCCCGCGCCTTCCTGATTGCGTCGTAGGGAAGCACGAACTCTCCGAGCTTCGCGTCGAAGGAGGCCGCCGCCGGCCGCACCTTCGCCTGCGCGAACCCCTCCGGCGTGGGGTACGCGTACGAGTAGAAGGCGGCGAATTCCACGCCCGAGCCACCCGGCCAGAACCCCGCCGACGACACCTCGTGGCTGTAAGCCTCCCGGGTAACCGCGTCGGGAAGCCCGGGCACGCCGCCCGGATGCCGCGGGGCCGGACGCCCGGAGAAGCGCGTCACGGCGAGGTCGAAGCTCCCCCAGAACAGGTGCACCGGCGTCGCCTTGCCGAGGAACGACGTGCGGAACTCCCTGAACACGCGGTCCACCTGGACCAGGGCCTCGAAGAATCTCCTCACCGCGTCGGCGTCGTACGGCCGCGGAGCATGATCCTCCGGGAACGGGATCGCGCCGGGGATCTCGTTCGGGTGCGGGTCGAGCTCGGCCGTGCCGCCGAGGAAGGTGATCAGCTCGAGCGTCTGGCGGTGGAAGTCGGCCACCGTTCCGGGGCGCAGGCCGAATCGCGCCGAGCGCCCGCTCGAGGCGCGACCGATGACGGCGTGATCGATCAGGTCCAGCGCGAGGTCGATCGCCCCGGGTCCATCGGGCACCGGGCTGGTGATCAGGCCGGAGGCGGTCACGTAGAGCGTCGCGTGCCACGAGTGGTTCAGCCACGGCGTGTGGGCCAGCCGGTACTTGCCGAGGATCTGCGCGTAGAGGTGCAGCGCGGCGCAGGTCTCGCGCCAGGCGGGGTACGGAATCTCGGGCCAGGAGCTGGACATGGGGCGAGCATCACTCCACGCCTCCGCCGCGGCCAGCCCGTCCACCTGCCATCGGCCACCCGAAGACGGTCAGGGCAACTGCAGGGCATCGCGACGGCTTGCGGCAGCGAGCTGCGCGGTGACGGCATCGACGCACCCGCTTCGCCGGGGACACC
>CAZDSB010000278.1:0-15673 GCA_964507515.1 uncultured Myxococcaceae bacterium | reverse complement strand
ATGCGCGAGGGCATCGACTCGCTCATCGGCTCGCCTGTCCCCGCCGGCTTCCGGAATGGGCAGCGACAGAGCGCCATCACCCTGGAAGCGCACGTGACCCTGGTGTTCGGGCTCGGACTCACCTACTCGGGCACCCTGTATCCGGCTGCCACCTGGACGCTGCGCGACCCGACCGGGGCGCCCATCGCCAGCCCGCCCATCGTGGTCCCGGTGGTCGCACGCAGCGTGGGCGTGGCGCAGACGGTGGAACGGGCGCCGGTGACCGGGAGCTACAGCCTCTTCGGGCAGCAGAACTTCGGCATTTCCTTCGCCCCGGCGTGCAACTGCTGGCGCCTCGATATCATCGGTCGCCTGCCTCCGCCGTACGGCCAGTGGGTCGGCGATCCGCAGAATCCCGGGTCCTACGTTCGCAGCACGTTCAACTGGCGCTTTCCGGACCTGATCTTCCTCCTCACCATCCAGAACTTCGGGACGTTCGGCGCCAGCTAGTTCCCGGAGTGTGGCGCTGGACAACGGGGCGGCTTTGCAGCAGTTTGCTCAGAGTCAAAAGGGCAAGCGCGCGTGGACGTAGGTTCCGGATATTCCAGATTTTCGAGGCACACCGTGTCTGACATCGGCAAGCGTATTGGTCGAAGGATTCGGGACCTCCGCACTCAGCGCCAGGACCGCTGGACGCAGGAGGACCTCGCCGAGCGGGCGAAGATCAGCGTGTCGTTCCTCTCGATGATCGAGCGCGGGGAGCGCGTGGCGCACGTCGAGACGCTGGCGTCCCTCGCAGAGGCACTCGGAGTGAGCCTGGCGGAGCTGTTCGTCGAGCCCACCCCCCAGGGGAGCAACGGGGAAGAGCTGCTTCGCCCCATCTCGGAGTTCGTGCGTTCCCGGCACCTGGACAGCCGGGACGTGGAGAAGCTGCTCGGCGTCGCCCGGGCGATGTTCGCCACCCAGCCGGCGCCCACCCTCTGAGCGGGTCCCTTCGACTGATCACACACGCTTGACCGCCCGGATGCCGCCCCCCTAGGGTCCGGCGCTGACTTTCGAGTCAACCGCGAGGGGAGCGAGAGACCAGTGGCGGGAACCAAGGCCAGCACCGCAGCGGAGACACGCGACCAGGACCGCCGGAAGACCATCCTCCGGGCCGCGGTCGAGGTGTTCGCGCGCAAGGGCTACCACGGCTGCCGCATCGCCGACGTGGCGCGCGAGGCAGGCGTGGCCTACGGGCTCGTCTACCACTACTTCAAGAACAAGGAGGAGCTGCTCCAGCTCGTCTTCGAGGCGGGGTGGGGCGGCTTCCTGTCGCGGATCCGCGACGCCGCGGAGGCCAGCGCTCCGCTGGAGCAGAAGATCAGCCGCATCGCCCAGGTCGCCTTCGAGGCGTACCGCATCGATCCCCGAGGCGTGCGCGTGCTGGTGCTGGAGTTCGCCCGGAGCCCGAGCACCGGCGAGGCGAACCGGCGGACCGCGTTCGCGGAGGTGCTAGGGGTCATCACTCGGATGTTCGAGCGGGCGCGTTCGCGCGGCGAGCTCCGTGCCGGGCTCGAGCCGGCCCTCTGTGCGGCGATGCTCTTCGGCTCGGTGGAGATGAGCCTCACCGGCTTCGTGATGGGGTTGCTCGATCCGCGCGAGGCGGGCCTCCTCGCCCAGGCACAGGAGCAGCTCACCTCCCTGTTCCTCGACGGTGCCCGCGCCGCTCCGGAGGACGCGAGATGGAAGAAGGACCGGTCCGGTCCCAGGTTGAAGACGGTCAGGCGCTCCTGACCATCGACCGCCCGGCGGCGCGCAACGCGCTCTCGCCGGAGGTGGTGCAGGCGCTCCGTGCCGCGCTGGCCCGGGCCGAGTCGGACCCCGCCGTCCGCGTGGTGGTGCTCACCGGCTCGGGGGACCGCGTGTTCTCCGCCGGCGGAGATCTCGGTTCTCTTCCCGAGGGCGGCTACATGGCCGGGCATGCGCTGCGGCGAGAGTACGGGGCGCTCCTCGAGGCGCTGGCCGGCTCGCCCCTGCCGACGGTGGCGCGGGTCAACGGTCACGCGCTCGGCGGCGGCCTGGGCCTCGTGCTCGCCTGCGACCTCGCGGTGGCGGTGGACTCGGCCGAGCTGGGCACGCCGGAGATCGACGTCGGGCTCTTCCCGATGATGGTGCTCGCCTGGCTCCAGCGGCACGTGGGCCGCAAGCGGGCGCTGGAGATGGTGCTCACCGGAGACCGGCTGAAGGCGGAGGAGGCGCTGCGCTGGGGGCTGCTGAACCGAGTCGTCCCGCGCGCCGACCTGGACGGGGCGACGCGGGCGCTCGCTGCGCGGGTGGCCGGGAAGAGCCGGGCGATCCTCGCGCTCGGCAAGTCGTCGTTCCGGACCGCCGAGGACCTCTCGCTGCCGCAGGCGATGGACTTCCTCGCCGGGCAGCTGTCGCTCAACCTCGGGACGGAGGACGCCGCGGAGGGCATCTCGGCCTTCCTCGAGCGCCGGCCGCCCCGCTGGAAGGATCGCTAGACATGGCACTCGTGCAGGACCGCGTCATCGTCACCGCCGCGCTCACCGGCGTGCTCGCCACCCGCGAGCAGTGCCCCCACCTCCCGTACACGCCGGCGGAGATCGGCGAGGAGGCCCGGCGGGCGTACGAGGCCGGGGCGGCGGTGGTACACATCCACGGCCGCGCGGCCGACGGCGGGCCCACCTGGTCGGCGGACACCTACGCGGACATCAAGCGTGAGGTGCAGGCGCGCTCGCCGATCATCGTCAACTTCTCCACCGGCGGGTTCAACATGGGTACCGACGGCGAGGCGGAGAAGAGCGAGCGCCTCTCCTACGTGCGGAAGACCCGCCCGGAGATCGCGGCCCTCAACATGGGGTCGATGAACTACGCGAAGTACTCGGAGAAGCGGAAGGCCTTCGTCTTCGACATGGTCTTCCCCAACCCCTTCGGAGACATCCTGCTCGCCGTCCAGACGATGAAGGAGGGCGGGGTGAAGCCGGAGCTGGAGTGCTTCGACCTCGGGCACGTGGCGAACGCCGAGCCACTCGTCGAGATGGGCGCCCTGAAGCGGCCGCTCCAGTACAGCTTCATCCTCGGGGTGCTGGGAGGCGCGCCTCCGGGGACGGAGACGCTCGCCGCGATGGCCCGCTCCATCGGCCGCGAGGACACCTGGGAGATCATCGGCATCGGACGCGGCCCGTGGCGGCTGGTGGGCGCTGCGCTCGCGCTCGGCGGGAACATACGCGTGGGGCTCGAGGACAACTTCTACCTGGACCCGGCCGGCACCCAGATGGCGAAGGGAAACGGCCCGCTGGTGGAGAAGGCGGTCCGGATGGCGCGCGACGTGGGTCGCGAGCCGATGAGCCCGGACGAGGCGCGGACGGCGCTGTCGCTCCCGCAGGCGTGGTAGCGGCTTCAGGGGACGACGCCCCCGGCATCTCGCGGCAGGACCACCGCACCGCCGTCGGTTCCAGGCGTCGCCGCGCCTCCGTCCGGTGTTCCGCCATCCGGCGGCTCGGGGAGGGGGAACGTCGCTGGGGGCGAGGCGGCTCCCGGGAAGGGGAGAGCGAGCAGAGCCTGCGGATTGACCCACAGCGTGCCGATGTGGGCGCCGAAGTGCAGGTGCGGCCCGGTGACGCGGCCGGTCTTCCCGACCAGCCCGAGAAGCTCGCCGCGCTTCACCTCCTGGCCGGGCTTCACCAGGAACTTCGACATGTGGAAGTAGGAGGTGATGAGCCCCCCGCCGTGCTCCACCAGCACCGTGTTCCCCGAGGTGTAGCAGTCGCGGACCATCACCACGCGCCCGTCGTTCGCCGCGCGGATCTCGTCGCCGGTCGAGCCATCCAGGTCGAGGCCGTAGTGGGTCGTGCTCTTCTTCCCGTTCAGCGTGCGCTTGTCGCCGAAGTGGGCAGTGATCTCCGCGTCCCGGGGCTTCTGGAAGTTGTCGGCGAAGCTCCGCGGCCGGAACGGGGTGTTCCAGGCCTTCTGGTACGCGGCCTGGTCGGCCTTGATCCGCGCCTTCGCCGAGGCAGGGGGCTTCACGAACTTGCTCGCCACGGTGAGCTTCCGCTCCGGGAACTCGGGCGGGACGATCTCCAGCGGAGCGTCGAGCTTCGTCGCGCCGGCGGTGACCCGGACCTCGAGCATTCCCGGCTCCTGCTCGATCGGGATGCCCACTAGGGCCTCGGCCGTGTCGCCGCGCCGGTAGAACTCCGCCGGCCGGGAGCCGACCGTCCCCTTCGCGACCTCGTCCGCGCCGTGAACGACGACCAGCACCGGGTCGCCTGGCTTCACGCGCGCCGGGATGAGCTCCAGCGAGGGCGCGGCGGCGACGGCGGAGGAGACGAGGAGCGGGAGGAGCGCCGCGAGTCTGCGCACGGTTCACCCACACCTATCGCGAACGACAGCGGAATGGCAGGCCTCGACCCGAGCTCCCCCTGGCTCAGCTAGCGGGGATTCGTCCCCTTCTTGAGGTAGGTGACGTGGCAGCGGACGCACATCTCCATCGTCCGGCCAAAGGCCGGGGCGAGGGCCGTGTCATCGTACTTGCGGGCTGCCGTCGCCAGCTCGGTCACCCGCTCCCGCAGCTGCTGGTCCAGCTGCTGGAACCTGGCGTCGGTCACCACCCCCCCGTCGACCCTCAGGGTCAGCGCCGTGTCGAGGCGGATGCGATCCGCCGTCTCGGCGATGGATTTGCGGTCGAGCACGGTGACCGCGTGGGTGAGCGCGAACAGGTCCGCCCCGTGACGCTTCATCCGGTCCGTGAGCCGGGCCTCGTTCTCGCTGGGGATGCGCTCCGGCGGCATCACCACTGGCTCCGGCGTCGTCCCCTTCTGCCGGGCCTGCGCGCCGACGAACACGCCGGCTCCCAGCAAGCACAGACCTGCGAGTACCCACCGGGTCATGCGCGCACCTCCTGCCCGGGGACGCTACCGCGGGCTGGCAGCTCCTGTCGCCAGATCCAGCCCCCGGGCTCCTGCGTTCGAGGGCCAGCAACCCACTCCCGGAGCTCGCCCCCATGTCGAACGTCCCCGCGCTGCTCGTGTCCGCGCTCGTCGTCGTGTCCTCGTCCGGTGTCCCCACCCGGCCACCGAATCCTCCACCGCAGGAACAGCACCAGGCCCGGACGGAGCCCGACGTGGCCCGGCCGCTCCGGTGGCTCCTCGACGCGCAGGGCCCGGACGGTGGCTGGGGGCAAGAGGCCGGAGCGGCGCCGGACGTCGCCACCACGAGCCTCTCCGGGATCGCGCTCCTGCGGCTCGGGAAACAGGGCCAGGGTGAGCTCACCGCGCCAACCCATCGGGCGCTCCTGTACGTGATCCGCGCGGTCGAGCGTGCCCCCGCGCCGGATGCGTACATCCAGCCCGAGGGCACCCAGCCGCAGCGCAAGCTCGGCCGCGGCATCGACACCTTCCTCGCCGCTCAGTTCCTGGGCGAGGCGCTCCCGGGGATGCCGGCCGGGAACGACCGGGAGCGCGCCCGCACCGCGCTCGACCGGTGCGTCGCGAAGATCCAGGCGCTTCAGCGCGACGACGGCAGCTTCGCCAAGGACGGCTGGGCGCCGGTGCTCTCCAGCGCCTTCGCCGCGCGGAGCCTCTACGTCGCCAAGGACGCCGGAGCGACCGTCGCGGCCAAGTCGCTCGCGGCCTCTGACGAGTACATGCTGCGCGGATACGACAGGGAGAAGAAGGCGTTCCGCACCGACGACGCGGCGGGCGTCGCGCTCTACCAGGCGGCCGGCTCGCTCGATGCGGCCGCTCGCGGAGGCAAGATGGCCGAGGCGCCGGCGCAGGCAGCCCGCGCCCACCTCGAGGACGAGGCCTTCGTGCGTGGGTTCGGCAGCTACGGTGGCGAGGAGCACGTCTCGTACCTGCTCTCCACCGAGGCGTTCGCGAAGGCCGGCGGCGACGAGTGGGGGAAGTGGAGCAAGTCCATCCGTGCCCGCCTGGCGGCCATCCAGCGTGCCGACGGGACGTGGCGCGGTGACCACTGCATCACCAGCACCTCGTTCTGCACCGCGGCCTCGCTCATCACGCTGGCCATCCGGCCAGGCGGCCTGCCCGTGAACCGCGGGTGACGAGCAGCGAGCGGTCGTTGACCACCGCCGTTCGCGGTGGGCAAGTGGCCCCGTACTTCGTCAGGAGGCACGTCATGGCAAACCCGTTCGTTCACGTCGAGCTGCAGACCACCGATCTCAAGAAGGCCCGCGACTTCTACTCGAAGCTCTTCGACTGGAAGCTCGAGGATGCGCAGGTGCCCGGCTTCGGCACGTACACGATGATCGGCGTCGGCGATGGAACCGGCGGAGGAATGATGGCGGCGACGACTCCCGGTGTCCCCTCGTACTGGCTGAGCTACGTCGACGTTTCGGACGTCGCCTCCGCGACGCGCAAGGCGAAGGACCTCGGAGCGAAGGTGCTGGTCGACTCCATGGCGGTGGCCGACATGGGGAAGTTCAGCATCATCACCGACCCCACCGGCGCCACGCTCGGCCTGTGGCAATCGACCCGCAGGTGATTCGATGATCGGCGGGTGATCCGCCGGAGCCCTCCCGGACTCGTCGCACCGGGGTCGCTGGCCGCGCTTTGTCTCCGGGCGACGCGCCGGCCGGTGACGTCCGCGGCACAGGGTGAAGTCTGCCGACTGGAGGGCGAGCCCGGGCGATGCTAGGTCGTGCCGGATCCCAGCCGGAGCACGATCGACGATGAAGGTCCTGGTCGCGGACGAGCTGTCGCCCGAAGGTCTCGAGACGCTGCGCAGCGCGCCCGAGCTCACCGTGGACGTGAAGCTCGGGCTCGCGCCCGCGGCGCTGAAGGCCATCCTCGGCCAGTACGAGGTGCTCGCCGTCCGGAGTGCCACCAAGGTCACCGCCGACGTGCTGGAGAACCCCGGCCGCCTGAGGGTCATCGGCCGCGCCGGCGTGGGCGTCGACAACATCGACGTCGCCGCGGCCACGCGGAAGGGCGTCGTGGTGATGAACACGCCGGGCGGGAACTCGGTCGCGGTGGCCGAGCTCACCCTCGGGCTCATGCTGGTCCTCCTCAGGAATCTGGTCCCGGCGATCTCCGCCACCAAAACGGGGCGATGGGAGAAGAAGCGGTTCGCCGGCGGACACGAGCTGTTCCGCAAGACCGTCGGCCTGCTCGGCTTCGGGAGCATCGGACAGCTGGTCGCCCAGCGCTGCATCGCGTTCGGCGCGACGGTCATCGCCTACGACCCGCATCCGGTGGAGGCCTCGCGCCGGTTCGGAGCACAGATCGTCCCCCTGGACGCGCTTTTCCGGCGCGCGGACATCGTCTCGCTCCACCTCCCCCTGGCCGACGGCACGCGGAACCTCGTGGGGCGGCCCCAGCTGAAGGCGATGCGGAAGGGCGGCTACCTCGTCAACTGCGCCCGGGGCGGCATCGTCGACGAGGCCGCGCTCGCCGAGGCCCTTCGCGACGGGACGCTCGCCGGGGCTGCGATGGACGTCTTCGCCAGCGAGCCCGTGTCGCCGGACCACCCGCTCCTGTCGCTCGACAACTTCCTCTGCACCCCTCACCTCGGGGCATCGACCGAGGAGGGGCAGCTCGCCTGCGCGAGTCAGCTGGCGGAGCAGCTGGTGGAGTACGCACGCACCGGCCACGTCCGGCACGCGATCAACGCTCCCGGCGCCTGACCTCCAGGGTTCCCTTCCCGACAGTGCGTTCATAGCTTCGCGGGCACCATGGCTCGCAGCTTCAGCTTCGAACCCGAGACCGTCGGCCCCGACACCGACCGGGATTCCGCCCGCCGCGACAAGCAGGAGCTGACCGCCCGGCCGGCATCCCAGGGCGAGACCGACATCCACTACGGAAAGCGGTTCGCCGAGACCGAGGCGATCCTCAGGGCCCGCGCCGAGGAACGCGCCGCGGCCGAGGAGGCGCAGAAGGAGGCCGCCGAGGCCCCGGACATGCACCTCGGGTCGACCGAGGAGCAGGTCACCGTCAGCCCGGGCCCACCCTCGTCCGGCGCCGTTGCCAGCGAGGTCGGGATGCCCGGGATGTCACGGGATGCCGGCGCCGGCGGTCAGAAGCGTCGCCAGCGCCGCTCGGAGAAGCGGGCCGCCCGCCGTCACGACAGCCCGCCGCTGGGAGCCATGCCGGCGGAGGAGCTGCCGCCCGCCGCCGAGCAGGTGCTGGCCGAGACCCCGGCCGAGCTCCTCAGCGCCTTCCGCGACCAGGTCAGCCGCTCGCTGCGCGGGGTGGGGGAGGCCGCGCGCCAGCTGCGGTCCGCCGGCGGTGAGGTCGCCGGCCTTCCGCTGGAGGCGCTCCGGCTCGTCATCCGCGTGGGCCGCTCGTGGCTCGGACGCTCGCCCCGCCGTGCATGATGGGTGTAGCGTTTTGCACGTGAGCAATGGACGCACGGGCAACACGCCGGAGCACCGGCCGGGCACTGCCCAGCTCCTCGTGCAGCTCGCCGGGGAGCTGGGGAACCTCCTGTCGCAGCACATCGCGCTGGCCAAGCTCGAGCTTCGCGAGACCGCGCGCCGGACCGGCATCGGCGTCGGGCAGATCGCCGCCTGCGCGCCCCTGGTGCTGGTCGGGTACGCCTTCCTCAACGCCGCGCTGGCCCTCTGGCTGGCGCGCTGGCTCTCGCTCGCCGGGGGGGTCGCCCTGGTGGGCCTGCTCAACGTCGCGGGCGGGGTCCTGGGCATCGTCCTCGCCGCGCGCTCCTTCCGCCGTCCGGTGCTGGACGACTCGACCCACGAGCTCGAGCGGACGGTCCAGGCGCTCGCCCCGGCCCCGACCGGGGAACGAAACGGCCACGCCGCGCTGGAGCGCCGCCCGTGACGATCTCCCGTTCCGCCCCGAAGAGCGAGGCCGAGCTTCGCGAGGAGATCGCGCGGGCGAGGACTCAGGTGGTGGACACCGCCGAGGCGCTGAGACGCCAGCTGCACGACATCTGGGACGTTCGCCACTGGGTCGCCCGTCGCCCAGGCCTCACTCTGGGGATCGCCTTCGCCGCGGGACTGTGGCTGGGCATCCGGCGGCGCTGACGTACCTTGCCGAGCAACGCACACTGGAGACACGAACGATGGCCACCACCGAAACGCTGTCCGACACGGCCCGCGACGTCCAGAACCGCGCGGGCCCCCAGCTCGAGGATGCGCGGCGCGAGCTGGATTCGCTGAACCAGCGGGTCAGCGGCTTCATCAAGGAGCGGCCCATCGCCTCGCTGGCCATCGCCCTGGCCGCGGGCTTCGTCATCGGGCGGATCGCCTCTCGCTGAGGCAGCCCAAAGGAGACATCACCTCATGGCCAGCTCTTCGCAGAACCCTCACTCCGGCAACGGCCATCACCAGCAGCAGGGCTTCGCCGGGCGGGTCGGTCACCTCAACGACAGCGCGCACCAGCTCCTCGACGAGGCCCGGAGCACCTTCGAGGACCTGGGCCAGGCCATCGACCTCCGTGGGCGGGTGAGTCGCCACCCCTACGCGATGGTGGCCGCGGCCGTGGGGGTCGGTTACGTGCTCGGAGGTGGGCTGTTCAGCTCCCTCACCTTCCGCTTGCTGGGGATGGGGGTGCGGGTGGCCGCCGTCCCGCTGGTGAAGCAGCAGCTGCTCGGCCTGGCCGAGGCCGCCGTGTCCGGATTCGCCGACGCAGACGACGTCGGCTCGCCGTCCTGAGAGGAGAACCCCGATGCTCAGCCTCAAGGATCTCAAGAAGCTGGACCGCGACGACCTGCTCGACCTGGTGGGCCTGCAGCGCTCGGCCTCCAACGACTGGGTAGCTCCGGCGCTGACCGCGCTCGGCGTGGGGCTCCTGGTCGGCGTGGGTGTGGGCCTGCTGCTGGCTCCCAAGCCCGGCGCCGAGCTGCGCAACGACCTGCGCGACAAGCTCCGGGCGGCGCAGGACTCCCTTCCCGACACGCTGAAGGGTGCGACGGCAAGCGCGGGGTCCTCGTCGCGCTCCATCCCCTAGGCGGGAAACCGACATTCGGCTTGTCCGGTCCCGGGGGGTGACGGCAACATGTCGTCCTCCTGTCACCGCGACTTCCGTCCGCCGGGCGCCGCTTCCTGCGCGTGCTCGGCTTCAGCCTCTTCCAGGCCGCCGTGCTCGGCAGCGCGGTTGGAGCCATCGTCAGCGCCCGGGTTCCGCCCACCCCTGGCTTCCGTGACGAGGAGGCTCCCCGCCGCTTCCGGCTTCGCACCTTCATCGGCGCCCCCATCGACGCCCTGGAGCGGTCGCTCCTCGACTGGCGGCTCCACGACCTCGGGCGGCAGACCGAGCCGGCGCGGGACGTGGTCCTGGTCGGGGTGGACGACGAGACGCTCGCCAATGCCCGCGAGGACGCTCACCCAGACGTGAGCGTGTGGCCCTGGCCGCGGGCACTCCTCGGCGGCCTGGTGGGTCAGCTGGGCCGGGAGGGCGCCTCACCGGTCCTGCTCGACTGGGCGCTCGACAGCGGCAGCCCGCGGCTCGGGGGCGAGGTTCCGGACGACGAGCAGTTCCGCCGGGCGCTCGACGCGACTGCCGGAACGGTCCTCGGCTTCTCGGTGTCGGCCGCGCCGCCCCCGGCGGTGGTGCGCCCGCTCCGGCCCTCCCTCATGCTGGTCGGGACCGAGGAGAGCGACGGACCGGCGGTGACCGAGCTGCTCCGGCGCGTGCTCGCGAGCCACGCCCCGGCGTTCGCGGTCCCCGAGGGCGCGCGGGTGCGGATCTGGGCCGGAGTGAGCACGGAGGACGAAGGCCGGCAGCTCGCGCGGCGCCTGGGCGTCGCCGGCACGCCGCAGCTCCGGGACTACGGGGCGGCGGACCGGGCCTTCCAGGTCACGCCCGAGGACCTCCTGGTCCGCGTCGCCGATGTGGAGGTCGACGGCGTCGACGTGGACGGCCTCCCGCTGGCGCGCTCCCTCGACGTGCCGGCCTCGGTGCTCGTGGGGGCGCGCAGCCGCTATGGCCACACGGCGCTGGCGGTCGATCCGGACGGGAAGGTCCGGGGCATCCAGCATCTCGTTCGCTGGGTCTCGCCGCAGGGGCGGGTGCACGTGCTGCCCTCCCTCGCGCTGGCCGGAGCGCTGGCCCGCGCCGGGAGCCGGCAGGTGGTGTGGAGGGACGGAAATCTCCTCGTCGTGGCCGGGAAGGGCATCCCCGCGGACCGGACGGGCTATGCGCTCCTGCGGTGGGACGCGGCGGAGGCCGGGCGCGACGGACGGGGCTCGCTCGAGCGCGCCATCTCCGCCTGGCGCTTCCTTCAGAACTTCTACGACGCACAGGAGGGAGTCCCCGCCCACGCGCGCAACGACGTGCAGCACCGCGCCGTGGTGCTCGCGGAGACGTTCCGGGCCTCCGGGAGCTGGCCGGCGACGCCGCTCGGGGACGGCGTGTCACATGCGGCGGTGGTGGGTCAGGCGCTGGAGAACTGGATCGACGGGCAGGGCATCCGCCGGGCGCCGGTGCGCAGTGACGTCCTCGCCACCTTCGCGCTCGCGTTCGCCGGAGGGTTCCTGGCGCTCGGGTTCAGCGGGCTGTTCCGGTCCGCCATCGGTGCGCTCCTCTACGTGCTCCTCGCTGTGGCAGGCGTGATGGTGTGGCTGTTCTGGGTCCGGCGGCTGATGGTGGTGGACGGGATGTGGCTGGCCGCGGGTGGGCCGCTGGTGGCGTTCGGGCTGGCGTGGCTCATCACCGGCCGCTACGCGCTTCGCACCGAGCGGCAGATGCGCGACTTCGTCTACGGCGCGCTCGGCCGGTACGTCAGCCCGGACATCGCGGACCAGGTGTTCCGGAACGTCGCTCTGATGCGGCCCCAGCGCCGCGAGGTCACGCTCTGTTACGCGGATCTGGAGGGCTTCCGGCGCCTCCACCAGTCGCTCCCGCCCGAGGTGCTGGTCGATCTGCTGAACGCCTACTTCGGCGAGCTCACCCACCTCGTGCGGCAGACCGGCGGGCACGTGGAGTACGTGGGCGATGCGCTCATCGCGTTCTGGGGGGCGCCGGTGCGGCTCGACCGGCACGGGCAGGTGGCCTGCCGGACGGCGCTCGCCATCCGCGCGGAGCTGGATCGGCTGCGCCCCGAGTGGCAGCGGCGCTTCGGGGTCGAGGTGCACGCGAAGATGGCCCTCCACTCCGGCGAGGTGGTGGCCGGGGACATGGGCAGCGCGCTCAAGTCGAACTACACCGTCCTGGGCGATCCGGTGGCCACCGCCGAGCGGCTGGAGCGCGCCAACCGCCTCTACGGAACGGACCTCCTCGTCTCGGGGGAGGCGCAGCGCCGCGCGGGCGAGGAGTTCGTCTTCCGCGAGCTGGACGTGGTGACGCTCGCCGGTGGGCCGCAGACGCTGTTCCAGCTGGTGTGCCGGCGCGGCGAGGTTCCCGCGGCGCTGGTCCCGGTGCTCCAGGGCTGGCCGGAGGCGCTCGCCCAGGTGCGCCGCCGGGACTTCGCCGGAGCGCTGGCGTTCTTCGAGCAGCACGCGGTGCTGGACCCCGTGTCCGCGCGCTGGGCGGAGCGGGTCCGCGGCTACCAGGCGTCACCGCCGCCACCGGACTGGGACGGCCGGGGCGACCTGCGCCGCCCGGGCTGACGACTACTTCCCGGGACTGCCGGTGCCTCCGGATCCCCCGCGCGCCGGCTCGAGCACGATGTCCACCGCGCCGTTGGTCGCGAACTCGGGGGAGTTCGGCAGCGGCCGGGTCGGCGTGGCGGTCGGTGGATCGGTGACGATCTGCTGGGCGGTGACGCCCTCGCCGACGAGGTAGTCGCGGACGCGCTCGGCGCGCTTCCCGGAGAGATTCAGCGCGGCCTTCCGCGAGCCGCGCGTCGGCGGCTGGGCGGTGACCCGCGCCGAGCGGTCGGCGGACTTGAGGAAGTCGGCGACCCGGCTGAGCTGGTCGCGCCCGGCGGGGAGGAGCTCGGCGCGTCCCTGCTGGAACAGCGCGCCGCCCGGCAGGGTGATGACGGTGCCCTCGGGGAGGTCCCGAATCTCCGTCTGTGCGGCGACCGCCGACCGGCTCTGGGTGAGCCGTGCCTCCATGGTGTCGCGGGCGGCCTTCTCCTTCTCCAACTCGGTCTGGGCGAGCGCCAGCTTCTGCTTCGCCTCGTCCAGCAGCTGCTGCTTGGTGACGCTGACTGCCTGGAGGGTGCGGTCCCGCTCGACGGCGAGCTCGTGCGTCCGGCCGAGCGCTTCGGCGGACTGGATCTTAAGGATCGCGACGGTGGCCCGGTCGTCGACCACCTTCGGGTCGCCGGTCTCGAGTCCCTTCTCGGCGAGGTCGAGGAACTTCTTGGCGGTCGCGAGGTCTGCGGGGCTCGAGTCGGCGGCCGGCCCCTGCAGGGCCTTGTCGTAGGTGGCGCGGGCCTCCTCGAGGCGGTCGGTGGTCTTGAGGTGAGCGCAGCCGGCGGAGAGCACGCCGGCGAGTAGGAACACCCAGGTCCCGGGCTTCATCGGGCCCCTCCGTTCTGGGCGGGGGGAGTCTCCGCGCCCTCGGTGCCGCTCCGGAGTGCGTCCAGCCGCGTGTGCGCCTGGTCCGCCTCGTTGCGAGCGAGCTGCTCGCGGGCGAGGGCATTGGCGAGCTCGGCCTGGGCGCGGGCGATGTCCAGCTTGCGCGCCGCGCCGTCCGGGTCGTCCTTGTTGGTCTCCTTGGCGGCCGCGAGGGTGTCGCGCGCCTCCTGGAGGTGGAGCCTGGCCTGCGGGGCGCGCTCGGCGCCGATCTCCTGGGCTGCTCGGACCTCGGACTCGGCCTGGGCGAGGCGTTCCGCCGGGAGCGGCGGCGCGGTGGCACAGGCGCAGCCGAGCGAGAGCAGCGCTCCTGCTGTCCAACGACGCATCGAAATTTCCTCCCCCGACGGCTCGCCAAGATGTTCACGGAGGGTCCGACGGGCAACGGTGCGGCACGACCCTTGCGCCGTGCACGCCTCGGGTTCGGCGGTGCGGCGGGGTTCGCCCCCGGACGTCAGTCCTCGCGGGGGCCGCGAAGTGCCTCGACGGGGCGGTCGTGGCCCACGTGCTCGTCCAGGACGGTGCGGATTCCCTCGGGGGTCATCTGGCCGTAGTGGACCTCGTCCTCCCAGCCCATGAGCTGGAAGTCCTCCTGCCGGAAGGGGTCCGCGGGGCGGGGCCGGTCCTCGCGGACGACGACGTTGGCGCCGAGGTGGCAGAGGCCGTAGCAGCCGCCGCGGGCGAGGGTGCACCGGCCGGCGAGGCTCAGCTCCTTCACCGCCTCCTGCGCGGCGGCTGCCACTCGGTCGGAACCGTTTCGCCGGCAGTCCGGGCCCTTGCAGATGGAGACGCGGTAGGTGGCCACTGAGGAGACGAGTCTTACGGCTCCGCCGCGGTGGGCGGAAGGGAGGCACGCCCGGCCGATTGCTCCTCGTGTGCGAGGCGGCGGTCCTCCCGGCGCACGAAGGGCCAGTAGACGGCGATGGCAATCGCGAGGGTGGCGAGCTCGAGGACGACGGCGCGTGGATCGCCGCCGGTAGTCAGCCAGGCGCCGACGGGGGCGGGTAGCGTCCAGAGGGTCTCGAGGTAGGGCGGATGGACCCAGCCGAGGCGGAAGGCGGTCCAGGCCACCACGGCAGAGAGGAGCGGGGCGAGGACGAATGGCGGGGCGAGCCGCGGGTTGAGGACGATGGGGACGCCGAAGAGGAGCGGCTCGTTGATGTTGCACAGGGCCGGGACGATGCCGGCGCGACCGACGGCACGGAGCTGCGCGGAGCGGCAGCGGAGAAGGAGGAGCCCGAGCGCGAGCGCGGCGCCCGAGCCGCCCTGCCAGACGAACCACAGGTAGAAGTGGAGCGGCGCGACGTGGGGCGGCGCGGCGTGGGCGGCGACGGCCTCCATGTTCGCGACGAGCATCGACTCCCAGACCGGGCGGAGCGCCGAGGTGAGCGCGGCGGGGTGGACGCCGAGGAGCCAGAGCACGCTGTCGACCAGCACCAGGCCGATGACCCCGCCGAAGGAGTCCGCGGCGCGGACCAGCGGGGCGACGGCGCGCTCGAGCAGCGTGATGAGGTCGAGGCCGAGGACGTGGACGACGAGGAAGACGCCGCCGAGGACGAGGGCCGCGGGGAGGAGGGCGACGAAGCTGCGGACGACGACCTCGGGCGGGCCGCCGGGGAGCCGGAGGGTCCACCGGCGCTCGACGAGGACGCGGGTGAGCTCGACGCTGGCGATGGCGAGGAGGAGCCCGGCGAAGATGCCGCCCGCGCCGAGCCGGGCGAGGACGAGGGAGGCGGGCTGCGCGGCGGCTCCGGGCTGGAGGGCGGCGACGACGTACGCGGCGGCGGCGATGAGGCCCGCGCTGGGGGCGTCGAGCCGGTAGGTCCGGGCGAGCGACTGGGCGGTGCCGAAGGTGACCCACAGGGCGATGCAGCCGCCGAGCGCGCGGTAGGGGAGGAGGAGCGTCGCGGCGTGGGGGGCGACGAGGCGCTGGAGGGTGGGCCAGGGCGGCTGGGCGACCAGGAGGAACAGGGAGCCGACGAGGACGAGCGGGAGGGCGCCGACGACGCCGTCGCGCACGGCCATGAGGTGACGCTGGCGGGCGAGGCGCTCGGCGGCGCGGGCGAGGGACTCGCGGCGGGAGACGGGCGCGGCGCTGGAGGGGGCGGCGGTCAGGGGCGAGATCGTCCCCCGGGGTGGACGCCCGGGCAAGCAACCGGGCTCGAACTACGGTCCTGTCGAGTGGCCCGAACCGCTCACAGGTCGCTCATCCGCGGCGCTGCACTCGTCGCCCCTTGCGTGCATTGACGC
>CAZDSB010000277.1:0-4067 GCA_964507515.1 uncultured Myxococcaceae bacterium | reverse complement strand
ACGACCTGACGGTTGCCCCGGGCCACGATGTACTCCGCGGCCATCAGCATCTCCTTCAAGGTAGCGCTCATCCCGCGCTTGAGGAGCACCGGCCGCCGCAGCTCACCGACCGCCTCGAGCAGCGAGAAGTTCTGCATGTTGCGCGCGCCGATCTGCAGCATCTCCGCGCCCTCGGCGACCATGGCGAGGCTCTCGACGTCCTTCACCTCGGTGACCACTGGCAATCCGGTCGCCGCGCGCGCCTCGCCGAGCAGCTTCAGGCCGTCCGCCTTCAGACCCTGGAAGTCGTAGGGCGAAGTCCGTGGCTTGAACGCACCGCCGCGGAGCATCCGCGCGCCGTGGGAGCGGACCGACTCTGCGGTGGCGACGATCTGCTCCCGCGTCTCCACCGAGCAGGGTCCGGCGGCGACGATGAGCTCCTTCCCGCCAAGCGTCAGATCGCCGACCTTCACCAGCGTGTCGTCCGGCTTCACTTCGCGGCTCACCAGCTTGAACGGCTGACTGACCGGGATGGCGTCGGCGACGCCCGGCATCATCCGGAACGGCTCGGGATCGAGCGCTCCCTTGTTCCCGGTGATGCCCACCGCGGTGCGCGTGGCGCCGGGAATGACGTGGGGGACGTAGCCGAGGCTGCGGATGCGCTTCTCGACGGCCTCCTGCTGTTCGGGAGTGGCGTCGGCCTTGAGGAGGATCAGCATGGACGGGAGGCACGCTGCCAGAAGGCCCGCCGTCCCGGCAAACCGAGCCGCCCGCCGCAACGGGCGCGCCCCCCCGGTGTCCTCCGACTGGCGCTCCTAAATTCTCCCCTCGGGGCGCCCCCGGGGGCTCGGCTCAACCGATCGAGGAGGGCCGGCCGGCTCTCCCCGTTCGCCGAGTCCCCGGGCGAAGTTTCCCACCCGTAGCCAGGGCGCTTCCTCCCGGAGCAGCCGGAGCATGCCGGCGATGCCCATCGGGCGCCCGCCGGCGCCACGGTCGCGCGCCACCTCCAGGTACTGGAGTGGATCGATGCACAGGCTCCTGACCTGGACCTGATCCACCCGGTGGCGTCTGACGAGGCAGAGCAGCGCCTCCACCTCACCCTCGCGGTCGGTCACGCCGGGGAAGGTCAGGAGATTGAGCGCCAGGTAGGCCGAGCGCTCGCGGGACAGCGCGATCGAGGCCTCCACGTCGCGCCAGCCGTATCGGTCGGGCTGATAGTAGGCTTCGTACAGATCGGCCACCGCCGAGTTCAGCGAGACCCGGATCGAGTCCAGCCCCGCGTCGTACAGCGCGGCCAGCCCGGCGGTGAGGCTGGCGTTGGTGTTGATGTGGAGCGAACCGCGGTCCGTCTCCGCGCGGATGCGCCGGATCGCCTCGGCGATGACGCGCCAGCGCGTGAGCGGCTCGCCCTCGCACCCCTGGCCGAAGCTGACCATCGCGCGCGGTCCGGCCGAGCGGAGGTGCTCCACGGCGATCCGTGCCAACTCCTCGGCGCTCGGCCCGTCGTCCATCCGTGCGTGCGACGCCGGGGGACCGTCCGCGGGCTGATCCGAGATGCACCCGACGCACGCGGCGTTGCACATCGTCGAGACCGGCAGCGCTCCCTCGTCCCGACCGTAGAAGACGTTCTGGCTGGTGAAGCAGCGGTAGACGAGCGCGCAGGTCTCGAGCTGGCGCAGCACCCGGTTCTCCGGGTCCGCCGCGCGCGCGCGCCGCACCCGGGCCTTCAGCTCCGGGGTCGAGAAGCGCTCCGGGTCCCAGTGCGTGCGCCGGTCGGTGTGGACGGCCCAGGCGACCGCGCCACCTCGCGCTCCATCCCAGCCGGCCGCCGTGTATGCCCACTGCGGCAGCACCGGGCCGTCTGCCTTCACCTCGCCGGGGAGGAAGGTGCGGGTCCAGCCGGGCGGAACGAGCGCACCCACCGCGTCCGGGACGAAGCGTCGCTTTCCCACCTGGACCTCGGAGACGAGCACCAGCTCGCCGGACTCCGGATCCACCCCCACCGGACGGCGGCCAGGCAGGTGAACCAGCCGTGCGCCGTCCGGAAGTGAAACGCCTGGCTCCGGCGGCAGGAGCACCTCGTCTCCCGACCGGACGGTCGCCAGAAGCCGCGGGTGCTCGAGCACCTTCCCCGACGGGTCTGCGACGAGCAGCGTGGGAATCCGGGACACGGCCATGGAGGGCCCAGTCCTAACACCCCGCGTCGGCGCGCGCGGTGCTTGACCCGGGGTCGATCCCTGTGGTCTGGCCCCCCGCGCTTCCCCATCCAGCGCAGCGGAGGTCCGTCCCGTGATCGTCGGTGTCCCGAAGGAGATCAAGGTTCGCGAGTACCGGGTCGGCATGGTCCCGGGCGCGGTGAAGGCGCTCGTCGATGCCGGACATCAGGTGCTCGTCGAGCAGGGCGCCGGAGTGGGCTCGGGCCTTCCAGACGCGGACTACGTCCGCGCCGGAGCCCAGGTCATCGGCTCGGCGGACGAGGTGTGGAAGCGCTCGGAGATGATCGTGAAGGTGAAGGAGCCCATCTCGCCCGAGTACGCGCGGATGCAGGACGGGCAGATCGTCTACACCTACTTCCACCTCGCCGGCGTCGACCCCGAGCTGACCAAGGTCCTCCTCAAGAAGAAGGTCTCCGCGGTCGCGTACGAGACCATCCAGCCCGACGACGGCAGCCTCCCCCTCCTCCGCCCCATGAGCGAGGTCGCCGGCCGGATGTCCATCCAGGTCGGGGCGATGTGCCTGGAGAAGGAGCACGGCGGCAAGGGCATCCTCCTCGGCGGAGTGCCGGGCGTGCGGCGCGGGCGCGTGGCCATCCTCGGCGGCGGCGTGGTGGGCACCAACGCGGCGAAGATCGCGGTCGGCATGGGGGCGGACGTCACCATCCTCGACATCAACCAGAACCAGCTCGCCTACCTCGACGACGTGTTCCTCGGCCGGGTGGAGGTGCTCTCCTCCGACTCGGAAACCATCGCCCGCGCGGTGCGCGAGGCGGACCTCGTCATCGGCGGCGTGCTCATCCCCGGCGCCGCGGCCCCGAAGCTCGTCCGCGAGGACCTCATCCGCGAGATGACTCCCGGCGCGGTGGTGGTCGACGTCGCGGTGGACCAGGGCGGCTGCATCGAGACCTGCCGGCCGACGACCCACGACAACCCCACCTACGTGGTCCACGGGGTCGTCCACTACTGCGTGGCGAACATGCCGGGCGCCGTCCCCCAGACCTCCACCTTCGCCCTGACCAACGTGACCCGGCCGTATGCGCGCCGGATCGCCGACCTCGGGCTCGTCGAGGCCGTGCGCCGGGACAAGGCCCTCGCCCGCGGAGTGAATACCTACGGCGGATCGGTCACTTACGAGGCGGTGGCCCACGACCTCAAACACCCCTACATCCCGCTCGAGCAGGCCCTGGCCCGGAAGTAGGGCCCGCCTGCCCGGCTGCTCCCCAGCCGAAGGCTCACCTTTTCTCGGCAATCGGTGACGCACTTCGACGTGGGCCGTAATGGAAGCTCAACCTTCGCCTGTCCGTCCGTGTTGGGGCGGCCAGGGAGGAGCGGGATTTGGACTTTCGCCACAACCACCGCACCAAGCAGGAGTTCGAGGCGCTGGTGCTGGCCCACCTGGACCCCCTCTACTCGGCGGCGCTCCGGCTGACGAAGAACGAGCGGGACGCCGAGGACCTCGTGCAGGACACCTGCATGCGGGCCTACCGGTTCTTCGACAAGTTCGAGCGCGGGACCAACATCAAGGCCTGGCTGTTCAAGATCCTCACCAACACCTTCATCAACCGCTACCGGCGCAAGGTGAAGGAGCGGAACGTCACCGAGGGCTCCGAGCGCGAGGCGGTGCACGAGGCGTTCATCAGCCGGGACGCCAGCGACTACGCCGCCAACCCCGAGCAGTACATGTTCGACCGTCTGCTCTCGGACGACGTGCTGAAGGCCATCGACGGCCTGCCCATCGACTTTCGTCTGGTGGTCATCCTCGCGGACCTCCAGGAGTTCTCCTACAAGGAGATCGCCGACATCCTCGACGTCCCGGTCGGTACGGTCATGAGCCGACTCTTCCGTGGACGGAAGGCCCTGCAAAAGTCCCTC
>CAZDSB010000276.1:0-2562 GCA_964507515.1 uncultured Myxococcaceae bacterium | reverse complement strand
CGCTCCGCTGCCGTGCATCTCTTCGCCGAGACCGACGCGGAGAAGGTCCTCGTCGCCGCCGAGTCGCTCCGTCCGGTGGCGCTGGTGGTCGACTCGATCCAGACGATGTTCCTGACGGAGCTCGGCAGCGCGCCCGGCACCCTCAGCCAGGTGCGCGAGGTCGCCGGCCGCCTGATGGCTCACGCGAAGCGCTCGGGAGTGCCGACCTTTCTGGTGGGGCACGTGACCAAGGACGGGAGCATCGCCGGGCCGCGGGTGCTCGAGCACATGGTCGATACGGTCCTCTACTTCGAGGGCGAGCGCGGTCACCCCTTCCGTATCCTCCGCGCGCACAAGAACCGCTTCGGCTCGACCAACGAGATCGGCGTCTTCGAGATGAAGGGCTCGGGCCTGGAGGAGGTCGCGGACCCCTCGGCGCTCTTTCTCGCCGAGCGCCCCGCCGGGAAGCCGGGCTCTGCCGTCACCGCGACGCTGTCGGGCACCCGGCCGCTGCTGGTCGAGGTCCAAGCGCTCGTCGCTCCCACGGGCTACGGCACCGCGCGGCGCACGGCGATCGGCGTGGACGGGAACCGGGTCGCGCTGCTGGCGGCGGTGCTGGAGAAGAAGGAGGACGTCCAGCTCACCGGCTGCGACACCTTCGTCAACGTCGCCGGGGGAATGACGCTGTCCGAGCCGGCGGCCGATCTGGCCGTGTGTGCGGCGCTGGTCTCGTCGCTCCGAAACGTCCCGGTGCCGCAGGACATGCTGGTGCTCGGGGAGGTGGGGCTCGCCGGCGAGGTCCGGGCGGTGGCCCAGATGGAGCCGCGGCTCGCCGAGGCCGGGAAGATGGGATTCGTCCGTGCGGTCCTGCCGAAGAGCAGCGCGCGCAGGGTCGAGTCGCGCGGCGTGAAGCTGCTTCCGGTCGAGACGCTCGGCGAGGCGCTCGAGGCGCTCTTCCCTCGCTGAGCCCGCCCGGTCGCGTCCTCCGGCCCGGCGGTTACGCAGCGGGGTCGGGGAAGGAACGCCGGATCTGGTCGGCGAGCGCGTCGGTCTCGCTGAAGGGCAGTCCGAAGAAGCGCTCGAAGAGCTCGGCCTCGAGGTCCTCGCGCCAGCTGGGCATCGACGTGTCGACCTCGATGCCGAGAGTGGCTGCGGCGCGGACGGCGAGGTCCGTGCGCCGCCGCTGCGCGAGCACCTGGACCATCGCCCGCGGGTACCGGGTAACTCGCCAGGCCTTGCGCACGTCCTGGACGTCGACCGACTTGCCGTCGCGTAGCTGTCGCTCGAGCTGGACGAGGGGGTCATCCGCCTCGCGCTCCTCGGCCTCCTCTGCACGGTCCTGACGGTCGTCGTGAGACATGCGATTCGACTGCACCAGCGCGCGGAGTCCAGCCCGCGGGCCTGCCCTCTGGACGGACGACGGCTCCTCCGATTTCGGCCTCACACCCCGAGCACGGTACGGACCTTCGACAGCAGCCGTCTCATCTCCGCAGTCCCGGCCCGTTGAATCGCCTCGTCGAGCTCGAACCAACGGACCGCGGCGCTCTCCTCCGGGTCCTCCCGCAGCGCCTCGGGGCGATCGGTCAGCACCAGGAAGCGGACGTCCAGGTGGAGGTGCGCCGGCTCCGTGCCCCGGCTCGGAATGGGATGGACGTCCACGTCGAGCGGCCGTGGCGCCGTCGGGTGAGGAACGACCGGGCAGCCGGTCTCCTCGACGGCCTCCCGCAGCGCCGTGGCCAGCAGGTCGTCCCCATCCGCCGCCTCGACGTGGCCTCCGGGCTGCAGCCACCGCCCGAGCTTCCGGTGATGGACCAGCGCCACCCGCCGTCCGTCGGTCACCACGGCGCTCCCGGTGAAGTGGGCCGCGGGTTGCGAGCGGGACAGCGGCTCCGGGAGCAGCGCACGCTGGGCCCGCATCAGGGCGAGGTCGGCCCGCTCCTTGTCATCGGCCGGGACCACCGCGGCCAGCAGCGCGTCGAGTCGTTCCATCGGTGCCGGATGGTCCCATGCTTCGAGGCGTTGCGCATGCGACGCTTTCGTCCTACCAACCTCGCTCCCGAGGCATGCCCGCCCTACTCGAAGCTCGTGGACTGCGGAAGACCTACGAGGGCCGGGTCCTGCTCGATGGAGCCGACCTCCGGCTCGAGGGGGGCACCATCACCACGCTGGCCGGGCCGTCCGGCGGAGGGAAGACGACCCTGCTCCGTATCCTCGGGCTGCTCTCCGAGCCCGACGGCGGGCAGGTGCTCCTCGATGGCGTCGACGCGCGGACGCTCGGTCCCCATGAGGCCCGCCGCCGCATCGCCCTGGGTCCGCAGGCCCCGGCGATGTTCCCCGGGACGGTGCTGGAGAACGTGCGCACCGGGCCACGACTCGCAGGTCGAGACCTCCCCGAGGCGACCGCGCGGGAGCTCATCGTCCGCGCCGGACTCGACCCGCAGTTCCTCGGACAGGACGCGCGGGCACTGTCCGGCGGCGAGAAGCTCCGGGTCGCCGTCGCCCGCGCTCTGGCGCTGCAGCCGGAGGTGTGGCTCCTCGACGAGCCCACCGCTGCGCTCGACCCCGAACGTGCCGGCACACTGC
>CAZDSB010000275.1:0-7469 GCA_964507515.1 uncultured Myxococcaceae bacterium | reverse complement strand
TCGGCGGTGATGGAGCGGGCGGTGGCCTACGCCCGGCAGAAGGGCGCGGTGGTGGTGTGCGCCGCGGGGAACGCCGGCATCGGCCAGGTCGCGTATCCGGCCGCGTACGCCGGCGCGGTCGCGGTCGGCGCCGTGGGGCCGGACGGGCAGCTCGCGCCCTACTCGTCGTGGGGAGAGGCCCTGGACATCCTCGCCCCGGGCGGGAACACGAAGCTCGGTCCGGGGAACGGCATCCTCCAGGCCACCATCGACCGGGCCGACTTCCGCAAGCCGGTGCTCGCCGAGTACCAGGGCACGTCGATGGCGACGCCGCACGTGGCCGGGGTCGCCGCGCTGCTCTTCGCCGCCGGAGCGAAGACGCCGGACGAGGTGGAGAAGGCGCTGTTCGACGGCGCGAGCTCGGAGGGCGCGTGGTCCCCCCGCGCCGGACACGGCCGTCTGGACGCGCTCGGCGCTCTGCAGGCCCTGGGGAAGGGTGGCGCGGCAGTGGACTGGGCTCCGCTGATGTGGAGCGCGGCGCTGCTGGTGCTGCTGCTCCTGTCGCTGACGGCGAAGACACGACCCGGCTACCTGAACGTCCTGCTCAACCCGGCCACGCTCGTGCCGCTGCTCGTGTCCACGGTGGGCCTGTGGTTCCTGAAGCTCCTCTGGCAGCGCTTCGTCGGGCATCCACCCGCTGCGGCCGAGGTCCTCTCGTTCCCGCTCCCGGACTGGGAGCGGATCCTCTTCGGGCGGGGACGGCTCGCGAGCCCGCTCATGTACAGCGCGTTGATCCCGGGGGTAGCTGCCCTGCTCGCGCTGCGCTGGCGAGCCCTCCGGCCCGTCGTTGCAGGACTGTCACTGGGGTTCGCGGGATTCTTGCTCTACGCAGCCTGGGCGAAGGCGCCGGGCATTGCCTACCTTCCCTTCACCTTCCTCGCCCGGCCCTGGCTGGTACTCAACGGGGGACTGGCGGCGGTGGTCTGCCGGGCGATGCTCCGGAGGGAGGCGCGGCGATGAAGGTGCGGGGGACGGTCGAGTTCCGGGACGTGGAGATGGGCGTCTGGGTGCTCGTCGGCGAGGACGGGAAGACCTACCAGATCGCCGGGGGCCGCTCGTCGCTGCTCAAGGAGGGCCAGCGGGTGGAGATCGACGGCGACGTCGACGACGGGGCGATGGGCATCTCCATGGTCGGCCCCGTCCTCCGCGTTCGTGGCTACAAGGTGCTGTAGCGCGGCGGTCCTCAGGGATCGGCGGTTGGGGCGACGTTTCGCTCCAGGGCGCGGGCGAGCTCGCGGCGGGCACGCACGTAGCTGTCCACCGAGGCATCTCCTCGCCGAGCCTCGTCCCGCATCGCATCCAGCTCGGCGCGGCGGCTTCGCGCCCACTCCGGCTCCTCGCCGCGAGGGGGAGGGACCCGCTCGCGGAGGTCCACCAGGTCGAGCTCGATCCCCCGCCGGTCCGCCAGGCCCCAGATCCCGAGCGACACCGACGCGAGCACCGCCCAGGGGGTGACGGTGCGCGAGAGCGGAACGCGTGGACGCAGGACCTCCCGGGCCATCGGCTCGCCCCAGGCTCCCGGCATCCTGCGTGAGACCGCGAGGAGGAGACCGAGGACGACCCAGCCGAATGCGCTCGCCGCGAGCACGGCGGGCAGCTGGGCCGAGGTGTCAATGGGCCCGGTCTCCTGCCCCTTGCCCACGGCGTAGAGGAGGGTGGCGGTCAGGTTGCTCCCGAGGTGGGCCACCATCCCCGGCACGACGCTCCGGGTGCGGGCGTAGAGCAGGCCGAACACGAGCCCGAGCTCGAAGAGCGCCGGCAGGCCGATGAGGTTCACGTGGCACAGGCTGAAGATGGCGGCCGACGCGACGACCGCGGGGATGACCGGGACGCCGCGGCGGAGCATCCCCTGCAGCAGGAGCCCGCGGAAGATGACCTCCTCGCCGATCGGCGCCGCCGCGACCGCGCCAGTCATCGCCAGGAACAGCTCGAGGCCGGCCTGATGCTCGAAGACCTGGGTCTGATCGAACATCTCCACCCAGGAGCGGGGAGCGACGAGCTGGGCGAGGAACTGTAGCGGGATGACGGCGGCGAAGTAGTTCGCGACCGCGATGCCGAGGGCGAGGAGCAGCGGCCAGGCGCCCGGCCAGGCCAGCCCGAGGTACGGCGCCGGTGCCCGGCCGCTCCAGCGCACCAGGGCCCAGCCGAAGCCGAAGAAGAGGAAGAGCTCGGTGAACCAGATCCCCGCCCCCGCGCTCACCATCTGCAGCGGCACGCCGAGCACGAAGAACAGCACCAGCGAGCCGACCAGCGCGAGCCATCCGACTCGGTCTGCGGGCACCGGCATCTCAGGTGCGTCGGACGGTGCGTCGGACACTCTCGCACCTTGCCAGCCCTCGACGGCCTGTGAAAGCGTCGATGTCGCGCATGCGTCGCCTGTCTCTCCTGCTCGTGCTCGCTCTCGGCGTCGCCTGCCAGCGGTCCACGCCTCCGCGGCCTCTGCCGTCGTCGTTCCGCGCCCGCGCGCTCGACGGCGCGAGCGTCACTCCGGAGACGATGCGGGGTCGGCCGTGGCTGGTGAACCTCTGGATGCCAGGTTGAAGCACCTGTGCTCGGGAGTTGCCCGAGCTGGAGAAGCTGGCCAGGCAGTACGAAGGCAGGGTGGGTTTCCTCGCGGTCTCGCTCGCCCCTGACCGCGGCCGGATCCGCGTCGCGATGGAGCGGATGGGGCTCCGGACGATGCCGGTGGCCGCCGCCGAGAGCGAGATGCTCGTGCCGCTGGAGCTGGAGACGGTCCCGGCGACGTTCCTCGTCTCGGCGGACGGGATGATGGTCGAGCGGTACCAGGGCGTGGTGTCGAACGAGACGCTGTCCCGGAAGCTCGACGGGCTCCTCGCCACCGCCCACCGCTGAGCCTGGACGCTGGCGCTGAGCCTGGCCGGTGGCGCGCCCCCGCGCGCTTCCGCAGGCGTCCCTCTGGTGCGGGGGGCCGAGCGGGTCTTCAGCGCCCGAGGTACGCGCGGAGCTCGCCGCGGAAGACGTCGCGCTGGCCGGTTCTCTCCGCGGCCGGTCCGAGCACCAGCTTTCGCTCGCGCTCGGCGAGGAGCTCCTGGTCCACGAGCCAGGCCAGCGCGTTCTCCAGGGTGGTCCGGCTGATGGCCTCGGCGGCGTCGATCCGACCCTGCAGGAACTCCATCCGGCCCGTCTCCAGCGCGGCGCGGAGGAAGGACTTCCGGTCCATCGGGCCGGCGGCGACGTCCTCGAGGGTGAGGCCGGCGAGCAGGTACGACTGGAGGTAATCGCGCACGACGTCCGCGAGGAATGCGAGCACGCCCCGGGCGGTGGCGTCGGGCGGGACGAGGGCGCCGTCCGTCCGCTGGAGGAGGCCGTCGCCGACGAGACGATCCACCGTCTCGGCGAAGATGACCTCGAACGGCGTGCCCACCCGGTAGATGAACTCCAGCTTGAAGAGGCGGGAGAGGAACAGCGCCTTGGTCCGCACCGACTCCTCGGAGTCGTCGAGGACGCCGCGGAGGGCGGCGCAGGCCACGAGGGCGCGCGGGGCGACCAGGTTCAGGATGGTATTCTTGTAGTAGGCGAGCTGCACCCGTCGCTCGTCGACCGGCAGGTACACCGTCTCGCCCTTCGCCTGATCCGTGCGGACGAGCTTGTCCTCGACGAAGCCCAGCACCGCCTCGCGCACCGGCCCCGGGACGGTGGGATCGGTGGGCGCCTCGGCGAGGCCGGTGGACAGCGACGCGCCGTCCTCGAGCAGCATGCTGCGGAGCGTGGCGATCCGCGTGCCGAGCACGGAGGCGGGGAGGCCTCGTCCCGAATGGGCGAGGAGGGCGGTGCTCACCAGCGCATGCGGGGTGACGGTGGAGACGCGGGCGATGCCCCACATGATGCGGTGGCCGAGCGCGCGCACCAGGGTGCGCTTCTCCTCCTCCGAGATGACCTCCGGGTGCTCGAGGCCGCGGCTGCGCATGAACTCCCTCAGGAGCACCGGCTCGTCGAAGCGGAGGTGGATGGTGCCGTAGCGGCGGAGGAGCACCTTCGGCGCCCGGATGAGCGCGCCCACGTCCTCCGGCTGCTTCTCGCCGCCGAGGAGCTCCTTGCTGTAGCTGCCGCCCTCGACGATCTTCTCGTAGTCGATGGCCACCGGGATAAACGCCAGGTCGTTCCGGGCGCCGTCCAGCACCGCGTCCACCTCCCAGCCGAGGAGCCCCAGCTTCGCGGGGAGCAGCTTCCCGGTCCGGGACCGGCCTCCCTCCGGGAAGAACTCCTGGTGCACGCCGTCCCGCACCAGCTTCTTCACGTAGGCCTTGAAGGTGGCGGTGTAGAGCCGGTCCGCGCCGAAGCTGCGCCGGAGGAAGAACGCGCCCGCGCGCCGCAGCAGCGGTCCGAGCGGGAAGAAGGAGAGGTTCGCGCCAGCCGCCACCACCGGCATCTGGTAGCCGCGCTTCCAGAGCACCCAGGACATCACCAGGTAGTCGATGTGGCTCTTGTGGCTGGGGCAGAGCACGATGGGCGCGCCGTTCCGTGCCGCGTGGAGCGCTCGCTCGAGGCCGGCCTCGTCGACGGCGATTCCGTCGTAGATGCGATCGAACATCCAGCCCATGATCGGGGCGAGGAGCGCGACGACGGTCGGGTGCAGCCGGGCGGCGATGGAGTTGAGATGCCGCCGGGCCTCGCGCTCCAGGGACGCGGCGTCCTTCCCGCTCCGCGCCGCGGTCTGCTCGATGACCTGACGGAGCATCCGGTCGCGCAGCGTCTCGTCGATGACTCGCTCGGGCGGCTTGTACGGAGGCCCGAACACCGCCCGCGTCTCGCGCGCCAGGTGCACGCGGAGGGCGGCCCGCACCTTCCGGGCCACCACCGCGTCCGGATCCGCCGGGTTCTCCGCCGCGTACGCCTTCAGATCGATGGCGGTACCGACCCGGAACTGAGCCCGCTTGCGGTTGCGCCAGAAGGCGAGCACCGAGTGGAGAAAGCCGGGAGCCTCGGGGGTGCCGAAGACGTAGTCCGCCCATGCGGGCTTCAGCCGGACGCTCCACTTCTCCCAGACGACGAGCTCGGGAACGAGGAACACCGGCCGGTCGCTCTTCCGCGCCAGCGAGACGAGATCCGGGAAGGGGTCCTCACGGCCGCTGCGTCCACCGGCCCGCCCGATGGCGGTGGTCTCCAGGAATGCCAGCGCCGAGCCGCCCTTGCGGCGAGCGAACTCCAGCCGCACGTCGAGCGGCCCGCGCTGTGCCACCCGGCTCCACGGTCGGCCGAACCAGCGCCGCATGTTGAAGACGGCGCGGACGGGTGGCAGCCCGCGGCTCACCATCAGCCAGGCGAGGTAGAGGAAGCTCACCCAGGTCGCCGTCCGCTGCACGTGGACCACGAACCCCTCGCTCCCGAGGCGCCGCAGCTCGGCATCCGCGGCAGGGCCGACGCGGACGTGGGGGCAGTACCGCCGCCCCAGCGCCCGGCCGATGGGGCCGAACTCGTGCCGGAGCGCGGGCTCGCTGTCCTCGAGCTTCACGAGCGCGGTGGCCATGGCCCTCGCCTGGAGTCTTACATGCTCTCGGGGGCGGCGATCCCGAGAAGCTGAAGCCCCGTGGCGAGCACGATGCGCACCGCGTCAGCCAGCGCGAGGCGCGCCGCTCGCAGCCCGGCGTCGGTCTCGTGAACCACGCGCTTGTCACGGTCCTGGTTTCCCAGCGTGTACCAGCGGCTGAACTCGACGGCGACGTCGATGAGGTGCCGGGCGACGAAGGAGGGCTCGTCCTGCTCCACCGCGGCGCGGACCTGGACCGGAAATCGGGCCAGCGTCCGGGCGAGCTGCTGCTCCTCCGGGAGCGTGAGCAGCGCCGCGTCGGCCTTCGCCGGTGCGCCCCCGCCCCGCTTGAGGAGGTTGCACGCCCGCGCGTGGGCGTACTGGAGGTAGGGCCCGGTGTGGCCGTCGAACTCCAGCACCTCGTCCCAGTCGAACGTGTAGTCGGTGTTCCGGCGGTTCTTGAGGTCGCCGAAGATGACCGCGCCGACACCGACCTGCTCGGCGAGGCGCTCCGGGTCCTCGGTGTGGATGCGCCCCGAGGCGGCACTGTCCCGGACCTTCTCCAGCGCCCGCGCGCGCGCCTCGTCGAGGACGTCGTTGAGGAGCACCAGCTTCCCGGCCCGGGTGGACATCCCCATGATGCGGCCGAACGAGACGTGGATGCAGCGGTCCGCCCAGGGCTTGCCCATGGCCCGGAGCACGCGAAAGACCTGGGCGAAGTGCAGCGACTGGTCCCGGGCCACGACGTAGAGCGAACGGTCGAAGTGGAAGCGCTCCCAGCGGTCCTCGGCGGCCGCGAGGTCGCGCGTCGCGTACAGAGTGCTCCCGTCGGCCTTCCGGAGGAGGACCGGGGGCTCTCCCTCGGCGTAGGGCAGGTCGACGATGAGGGCGCCCTCGCTCTCCTTTACCCCGACGGTACGGGCGACCTCATCGATGACCCCGTCCATCCGGTCCTCGTAGAGGCTCTCCCCGTCGATGTGCTCGAACCGGATGCCGAGCCGCTCGTACATGGGCAGGAAGCCACGGAGGGAGGTCTCGCGGAGCTCAGCCCACAGCGCGCGGGCTCCGGCGTCTCCCTCCTCCATCTTCCGGAAGAATGCGCGGGCCTGCTCGTCGAACGCCGGGTCCTTCTCGGCGCGGACGTTGGCCTTGACGTAGACGTCCACCAGGTGGGCCATCTCCCCCCGGCGCGCGGGATCGCCGTACTCCGCCAGGCCCACGGCCACCAGGCCGAACTGCTTGCCCCAGTCGCCGAGGTAGTTGATGCCTTCCACGCGCCAGCCCTGGCTCCGGTAGAGGTTGGCGATGGCGTGCCCGATGAGGGTGGTCCGCAGGTGGTGGAAGGCGATCGGCTTCGCGATGTTGGGCGAGCTGTAGTCGATGACCACCGTCTTGCCGGCGCCGTCGTCGCTCGACCCGTAGCCGAGGCCCGCGCCCCGTGCCTCGGAGAGCAGGTCCTCCATGAAGGCCCGCGGCTCGAAGCGGGCGTTGACGTAGGGGCCGGCGGAGGCGATCTGCAGCCCGGGGACGGACAGCTTGCCCGAGAGCTCGGTGGCGATGGCGGGCGGCGCCTTCCGCAGCTGCTTCGCGAGCGGGAAGGTTGGGAAGGCGAGATCGCCGTGCTCGGGTTCGGCCGGCTTCACCTGGGCCCGGATGGTCTCCGGCGGCTGGCCGAGCGCAGCGGCGAGCGCGGAGGCGAACGCGTCGAGGAGTCGATCGTGGAGGAACTGGGTCATCGGACGGAGCGAACGGGTCGCACCACCGAGGCCACGGTGTCCAGCAACTTCGGCAGCTGGAGGGGCTTCTCGAAGAAGCCGTCGATCCGGTCCAGCCCGGTCCCGGTGCTCAGGGACGCGACCTCGGAGGCGCCGGAGATGATGTAGACCGGCGTCTCCGCCGTGTCGGGCTGGCCGCGGAGGTGGCGGAGGACGCTGCGCCCATC
>CAZDSB010000274.1:0-17023 GCA_964507515.1 uncultured Myxococcaceae bacterium | reverse complement strand
CAGTCGCCCATGTCGAACCGCCGCGTCGTCATCACAGGAACGGGACTCATCACCGCGCTGGGCACCGGCGTGGAGAAGAACTGGAAGGCGATGCTCGCCGGCACGTCCGGCGTGGGTCCGATCACCCGGTTCGACGCCAGCGGGATCGACGCGCGGATCGCGGCCGAGGTGAAGGACTTCGTGCCCGAGGAGTGGATCGACAGGCGCGAGGTCCGCCGCATGGACCTCTATGCGCAGTACGCGCTTGCGGCCACCGAGATGGCGATGAAGGAGAGCGGCCTGCCCGTCGGTCGGGACAAGCCGCACGGCTACATCCCGGAGAAGGTGGGCGTCATCATCGGCTCGGGCATCGGCGGCCTGGGCTCGCTGGAGGAGCAGCACAAGAAGGCGCTGGAGAAGGGCTTCGACCGGCTCTCCCCGTTCTTCATCCTCCAGATGATCATCAACATGGCGCCCGGCCTGGTGACCATCAAGTACGGGTGCAAGGGCCCGAACTGGTCGCCGGTGTCGGCGTGCTCGACGTCCGCGCACGCGATCGGCGAGGCGGTGAAGTCGATCCGCATCGGCGAGACCGACGCGATGATCGCCGGTGGTGCCGAGGCGGCGATCACCCCGCTGGGCATCGGCGGGTTCGCGGCGATGAAGGCGCTGTCCACGCGAAACGACGATCCGGCGCGCGCCAGCCGTCCGTTCGACAAGGACCGCGACGGGTTCGTCGAGGGAGAGGGCGCGGGCATCGTGGTGCTCGAGGAGCTGGAGCACGCCCGGCGCCGCGGAGCGAACATCCTGGCCGAGATCGTGGGCTACGGCGCGAACTCGGACGCGCACCACGTGACCGCGCCGGCTCCCGAGGGCGAGGGCGCCGCGCGGTGCATGCGCCTGGCGCTGAAGGACGCCGGGATGCGTCCCGAGGACGTGGGCTACCTGAACGCGCACGGGACCTCGACACCGTTCAACGACGCCAACGAGACCAGGGCGATCAAGACCGTCTTCGGGGCACACGCGAGGAAGATGGCGATCAGCTCCACCAAGTCGATGACCGGGCACATGCTCGGCGCGGCGGGCGGGGCCGAGGCGGTGGTCGCCGTGCTGGCGCTCACCCGCGGAGTGATCCCGCCGACCATCAACTACACGACGCCCGATCCGGACTGCGATCTGGACTACGTGCCGAACAAGCCGCGCGAGGTCCGCGTGGACGCGGTGATGAGCAACAGCTTCGGCTTCGGTGGAACGAACGCCGTGCTGCTGCTCAAGCGGTACAGCAAGTAAGTCGCTTCGGCGACGGCCCGCTGGACGCGCCGTTCCTGCCGATGAGGACTCAGAGCTCTGAGCGCCAGGTCGCGCGACGTGCTCGCAGCTGGCGTCGCATCCCTGGAGGGGCCGCGTTGGGGCCGCCGACCTGCCGGAAGCCCGCCTGCGCGAAGGTGGATGCGAGGCCCGTGAACCACCTCGGGTCCTTCGTCGACGGATACGCCTCGAAGGCCGGCGCGCCCGCCTCGCGGGCCAGACGGACGGCCTCGGCGAGCAGCGCCCGGCTCACGCCGCGGCCTCGGTGACCGCGACGGACGAAGAAGCAGGACACCGACCGGACGGGGCGGGTGCCGAGTGGCCCGAAGCGCGCTCCGCCAGCGCCGGCCACAGCTCCGGAGTCAACCACCGGATGGTGAGGCGGGGCGAGCGTCCGCGAGAAGCTCGCGGCGTCCTGGAACGCGCGTGCGCCTGCGTCGGCATCGAGTCGCGGTTCCACCAGGAACCCGCGTGCCCGTTCAGGCGGTCCGGAACAGCGGAAACGGCGGGACCGAGCCGACGACCGGCGGGGCCTTGAGCCCCAGCCAGCCCTGCAGCACCGAGGCGTAGAGCGCGCGAAAGTCGAGCGTGGACGGCACGTCGCCGTCCGCGAGCGCGCCGAGGTCGACCGAGGTCCCGTAGAGCCCTCCCCGGACCCCGGAGCCGGCCACGAAGGCGACGCTCCCCGCGCCATGGTCCGTTCCACCGCTGGCGTTCTCGCGCGCGCGACGGCCGAACTCCGAATAGGTGAGCACCGCGAGCCGGTCCACGAACCCGTGCGCCTCGCCGTCCTCCAGGAGCGCAGCGATGCCCTCCGAGAGCTGCTTCAGGAGGTTGGCCTGCTGACCCTTCTGGTTGGCGTGCGTATCGAAGCCGCCGAGGGTGAGGTGGAACGCCGTAGTCCCGAGCGGGGCGCTGCAGAGCTGGGCCACGAGCCGGAGCTGATTGCCGAACGGTCCGTTCGGATACTCGACCGTCGATCGGTACCCCTGGGTCGCCGAGGCGAGCGTCGACGAGGCGCCGAGCGCCGTCCTCGCCACCCGTCTGATGTACGCCGCGGGCGAGCCATCCTCCTTCGCATTCGCGTGAAGGGCTGCCACCGCGCTCCTGAGCGCAGGGGCATCCTGCGGAAACCGCCGGTCGGGCTGGACCGCGAACGCCTCCAGCGAGGCGAGGGAGGGGTAGGGCGCGCGGGTCCCCACCAGAACGGGGCTGGTCCCTGCCCCGCCGATCCCCAGGGCGGTGAGCGGCTGGCCGATGGCGTCGGCACGTTGCTCGAGCGCGCGCCCGAGCCATCCGGCAGGCTCGCGATGCGGGTCGAGCCGGGCGGTCTGCCAGATCGCCGTCGACTCGAAGTGTGACCGGTTGATCGCCGGGGTCCCCACGCCCTGGACGATGGCCAGCTGGCCACGCTCGAACAGCGCGTGGAGCCTCGCGAGCGCCCCGTGGATCGCGAGCGGCGTGCTCCGGATCGGAAGCACGTCGTTCGTCCCGAGCGCCACCGTCGGCCGCAGTGCCCGGTACCGCGGATCGGCGATGGGAGCCACCGTGTTCAGACCGTCATTCCCGCCCGCGAGCTGGATGACGACCAGGATGCGGCGCGGGTCGGCGCCCAGCGCCGGAAGCGGAAGCGAGAGCACCGCGAGCCCCGCGGCACCGGACTGCAGAAGCTCGCGTCGGGTCAAGGGCATGGCGATCAGCTGAGCTGGTACTCGGGAGTCGACAGCACGAGGTGGAGGAGCCCGCGAAGCTTGCCGTCGACGAAGCGGCGGTCGAACGCGAACGGCGACGCCTTCGCCTTCGGGTCATCCGGCACCTCGAGGTACGCGCGCAGGGCCGCACGCCCCTCGGGGGGCAGCTCGCCGTCGAGGAGGTGGGTCACCGTCCGCTCGAGCACGTCATCGACGCTGGTGGGCTGAACTCCCTCGAAGATCGATTCCGGATCGACGTGGCTCGTGCCCTCGGGTCCACGCTGGCCGGTGACGGCTGCTGCGAAGTTGAAGCGCTCGAAGAGGCTCGAGGTCGAGATCCAGGCGCGCCCTCCGTCCCAGCCCTTCACCGACGGGGGATTGAAGAGGTCCTGGCCCATGCGGGCCATCAGCGGCCCCATCGCCCGCGGGGTGACGGTGCCGCCGAGGGCGCGGATGGTGCCGATGACATACTCGGCAGGGCTCTTGATCTGCGCCCGCCAGGCCCTCGGCGACGAGAACGCGTCGGAGAGGAAGAGCGCTCGAAGCACCTCGCGAATGCTGCCGCCGCCGTCCTTCCACGCCTGGAGCAGCGGCTGGAGTTCCTTCGCCGTCGGTTCGTCGTGTGCGTAGAAGACGAAGAGCTTCTGGCAGATCCGCTGCCCGGTCGCCGGATGCTCGGCGAGGATGCGCAGGATGTCCGAGCCGTCGAACCGGCCGGTCCTGCCGAGAAAGGCCTTGACCCCGTCGTCGTGCTCGCCGGCGTTGAAGGCGAAGAGGCCGTCCTTGACCTGCCATCCGGTGAATGCCCGCGCGCCCTCCTGGACGTCCTTCTCGGAGTACGGGCCGAGCCCTGTCGTGAACAGCTCCATCACCTCGCGGGCGAAGTTCTCGTTGGGGTGCGCCTTCCGGTTCGAGGCCCCGTCGAGGTAGCTGAGCATCGCCGGGTCGCGCGCCACGCGCTGGAGCAAGTCGCCGAAGCGCTCCAGTCCGTGCTCGCGGAAGATCTGGTTCTGCTGCGCCATCCACTGCGCGTTGCCGACCTTGCCGACCGCGGTGGCGAAGTGGCCGTGCCAGAAGAAGGCCATCTTCTCCACCAGCGGCCGCCGGGTGTGGACCATCCGGTAGACCCACCAGGTCCGCACGTCGTCGATGGCGTTGAAGTCGAGGATGCCGCCGACGAGCCGATCGACCTCGGCCAGGCCGTCGTCTCCCTCGAACTCGAGCAGCTCGTGGACCGTGCGCTCGAACCCGACGGCGAGGCGGCGATCCAGCTCGCGCGGCGCGACTCCGAAACCGGCGCGGCGGAGCAGGTGAGCCATTCGCTTGCGCGGGTCCATCGGGGACATGGCGGACCCTCGGACGCCGGCAGATGGCAAGCCATTCAGGCGACCGGCGCGATGCAGCGGCGTGGCACCGCGCGCGTACGACGCGAAGCGGATCGGCGACTACACCGGCCTGACACCCCGTTCGACCACGACCACGACGCGGACGGCTGAGCCCGTTCCTTGGCTACGCGCCCCGGGAGCGCCGGGGGAACGTTCGGCGCATGATCGGACGGGCCGGATTCTGCCCCGCGACTCGCCGGAATCCTGCCCTTCTGAACATCGAGGCGACGCCCGTGTAGACGGGCTGCGGCGCCTTCGCGACCTCGACGTCCGATGGATAGGCCTCGAGCGCCGGCGCCCCGGACGCACGGGCATGCGCGATGGCACCGGCGAGCAGTGCCTCGCTGACGCCGCGCCGGCGATAGCCGCGGCGGATGTAGAAGCACGAGACCGACCACGCGGGGGCGGGCGGGAGCGGCTGCAGCCTCTGCGCTCGCTCGAGGAACGCCAGTTCGGTCCGGGGTGTCACCTGGCACCAGCCGACGGCCCGCTCTCCCTCGAAGGCGAGGAGCCCGGGCGGCGGCCCCGCGCGGACGACGGCGAGGAAGTCCTTCCGGTTCTCGGCGCCCGGGCGCCGCTGGTACCTGCTCCCGATGCGCCAGTACATGCACCAGCACCCGCCACACACACCGGTGGGTCCGAAGAGGTCCTCGAACGCCGGCCAGAGGTCCGGCGTGAGCGGTCGGATGGTCACCGGGAGGCGTTCACCTTTCCTCGGCGCGGCAGGCCTCTTGCGAGCGGATGGCACGCAGTCGACTCTCGGCGCTGGAAGGCGCGCTGGCAACCGGGGACGCCGTTACAGTGCCCGACGCCATGAACCCGTTCTCGCTGATCCTCGAGATGAAGAAGCTCCTCGGCCACACCCTCGCCTGGATCGACAAGGCCGAGGCCCATGCCGCCGGGAAGAAGTACGAGCTCGACACCCTGCTGGACGCGCGGCTCGCGCCCGACATGTTCCCGCTGGTGCGCCAGTTCCAGAACGTCTGTGACACCGCAAAGTTCGCCGCCGCGTTCACCGCGGGGAAGGAGCCGCCGTCGCATCCGGACACCGAGAAGACCTTCGGCGAGCTCCGGACCCGCATCAGCTCGGTCATCGAGTACCTCGGAACCTTCACCGAGGCCGACTTCGCGAACACCGACGCCCGCGAGGTGAAGCGGCCGCGCTGGGAGGGCAAGTCGATGCGCGCGACCGACTACCTGCTCGAGCAAGGTGTCCCGAACTTCTTCTTCCACCTCACGACCGCGTACGCGATCCTCCGCCACAACGGCGTGGAGCTCGGGAAGCGCGACTACATCGGGCAGCTCAGCTTCCGCCGTTCCTAGATCGGCATCTCCAGCCAGACGCGGTCGCGCACCGGGACGCCGCCGAACGAGAGGCCGGCGGGGTAGCCACGCTCGGGGGTGAAGGCGTCGCGCTCGATGCGGAACATCCGGAACCCGAGGCGCTGGTAGAAGCCGAGGTTCTCGAGATCGGCACTCGCCGTCGCCACCAGGAGCTGCTCCGCGCCGTGCTCGCGGACCCAGGCGAAGGATCGGCGCACGAGCCCCGTGCCGACGCCGCGCTCACGGTAGGGCGCGAGGACGGCCAGGCTCTTCAGCTCCCACACCCGGACGTCGTGGGGGACGATCTGTGCGTGACCGATGGCCACGCCGCCGATCGAGGCCACGTGCACCAGCCCGAGGTCGACGTAGCCACGGATGGCGAGCGTCGAGTCGTCAGCCAGCTCGAACAGCGGCCAGAGGTCGTGCCTGGGTCCGTGGTGAAGCTCGATGCGGACGGCGTGCGCGTCGGCCGGTGTGGGTGAGTGAAGCATCGGAGGGGCCGCCGTTTCGACGCGCGAACCCCTCTGTTTGTTCCCGGAGTCCAGGGAATCCGTCATCCCACACGGCGCAACACCGCGAGCCGCGTGACGTTCGGCGCCTCAGAGCCCCCGGAGATTGGACACGGGAGATCCGTCACGCGAGGCGGTGAATGACGGCAAATCGCGTGGTGTTCTCCGGATCGTCCTCGATGCCCTCGGCGAGCAGCGCGAGGCCGTAGATGCCCGCCGTCGCCGCGCTGGCGATGACCGCGCACGAGGCGTCCTTCTCCTCAGACAGCTGGCGCGCCGCCCCCGAGGTGGTGCCGCGCTCCACCAGCTCCCATCGACGCGGCTCGAGGAAGCGGCTGCACTGTGCCAGCGCCTGCGGATGCGACGCGACCCGGCGGATGTCCTCGAGGCGCACGCCCGGGAGCGCGAGCAGCGCCTGCCGGACGCGTACTGCCAAGCGGTCGGAAACCTGAAGCGGCGAGCGGGAAAGCAGCCGCACGACCTCCTCGACCATCCCGGCGCGTGAGTTGTGGAGCGGGACCACACCGCGGTCCGCGGCCCCGCCCAGCACCGCCTCGAACACCGCCGCGAAGGAGGGGCAGGGGACGGGCTCCGCCCCGGGCAGCATGCGCGCCGCCATCTCGCCGAACGCTCCGGGCTCTCCCGCGTAGGCGACCTTCACCAGCTCAACCCCGATGCGCCGGGTAGGAGCCGACCACCCGGACGTCGGCGTGCCCCCGCGCCTCCTCGAGCGCCCGCGAGACCCGCGCGCCGGCGGCGTGCCCCTCCATGTCGACGAAGAAGCGGAAGCGCGGCGGCGTCCCCGGTACCGGGCGCGACTCGATCCGGGTGAGGTTGACGCCCTGCCTCGAGAACGACTGCAGGACCTCGTCCAGCGCCCCGGCGCGGTCCGCGAGGGTGAGGATGACAGACGTCTTGCAGGCGGCATCCTCCGGGACCGCGGGCGCCTCGCGGGCCAGCTCGACGTAGCGGGTGAAGTGCTCGCCGTCGCGCTGGACCTGCTCGCCGCTGATGACCAGCCCCGCGTCCGCGACGAGATCCATCGTGCGCGTCGAGCCTTCGAGTGTGCTCTCCAGCGGGAGGAGCGCCACGTCCGCCCGCCCCGAGCGCACGGCCTCGACCGCGTCCGCGAGCGTGGGGTGCCCCTCGAGCAGCGCACCGCCACGCCGCCCTCCGAACCGGGCCTGCGCCGCGAGCTGCCCCGGGCTGCCCTCCACCCCCAGGAACGCCACCCGCAGCGGCACCGTCTCGAGCTCGAGCAGATGCGTCTGCTGCTGGGACACCGACATGTCGATGATCAGCCGGTAGAGTCGCTCGGACTGGTGCGCGTCGAGACCGAGCTCGGTGGCCGTCTCTCGCGCCCGCCGAAGCACCACCGCCTCCCTCACCGGATCGCGCAGGGGCACCGCGGCGGCGATCTTCGCGCGCGCGGCCTGCTCGCCGAGCTTCTGTCGTTCCCGCAGCAGCGCCAGCAGCGAACGGTCCAGCGCCTCGATGGCCTGGCGGATGCGGGCGAGCTCTGCGTCCTGGTCGTCCACGTTGAGTCGGGAGTCTCGCACTCCCCGTGCCCGCCCGGCCACCGACGGGGCGGCGCCCGTCCGTCGCCTCTGCTATGAGGCCAGCGCATGGAGAACACCCGCACCCTCGTCCAGGTGGACCCGGAGATCGCCGCCCTCGTCCGCAAGGAGACCGAACGCCAGGAGGAGGGGCTCGAGCTCATCGCCTCCGAGAACTTCGTCAGCCCGGCGGTGCTCGAGGCCGTCGGTTCGGTGCTGACCAACAAGTACGCCGAGGGGTACCCCGGCAGGCGCTACTACGGCGGCTGCGAGTTCGTGGACCAGGTGGAGACGCTGGCCATCGACCGCGCGAAGAAGCTCTTCGGCGCCGAGGCCGCGAACGTCCAGGCGCATTCCGGCAGCCAGGCCAACATGGCCGCGTACATGTCGGTGATGCAGCCCGGGGACACGATGCTCAGCCTGGACCTGAACTCGGGCGGGCACCTCACCCACGGGATGTCGCTCAACTTCTCGGGGAAGCTCTACAAGGTCGTCCACTACGGGCTGGACCGAGCCACCGAGCGCATCGACTTCGGTCAGGTGCGGGCGCTGGCGAAGGAGCACCGGCCGAAGGTCATCGTGGTCGGCGCGTCGGCCTATCCGCGCACTCTCGACTTCGCGGCGTTCCGGGAGATCGCCGACTCGGTCGGGGCCGTCGTCGTGGTGGACATGGCGCACATCGCCGGTCTGGTCGCGGCCGGCCTCCATCCCTCCCCGGTTCCGCTGGCCGAGCTGGTCACGACCACGACCCACAAGACCCTCCGCGGGCCACGCGGCGGCATGGTCCTGGCGAAGGAGCCGTTCATCAAGGGCGTGAACAGCAACATCTTCCCCGGCATCCAGGGCGGCCCGCTGATGCACGTCATTGCCGGGAAGGCGGTCGCGTTCCTCGAGGCGCTCCAGCCCGAGTTCGCCACCTATCAGCGGCAGATCGTCGCCAACGCGAAGGCGCTGGCCGAGGCGCTGCTCCGCGGTGGGCTGCGCCTGGTCTCGGGTGGAACCGACAACCACCTCATGCTGGTCGACCTCCGCCCGAAGAAGCTCACCGGCAAGGTGGCCGAGGCGGTGCTGGGGAAGGCGGCGATCACCGTCAACAAGAACATGATCGCCTTCGACCCGGAGAAGCCGATGGTCACCTCCGGTGTCCGCATCGGCACCCCGGCGCTCACCACCCGCGGGATGAAGGAAGCGGAGATGGGTACCGTTGGCGCGCTCATCGTCGAGGCGCTGGACCACCCGACCGACGAGGCGGTCCTGGCGCAAGTGGCGGGCAAGGTGCACGAGTTCGCGCGGAGCTTCCCGCTGTACGCGTCCAGGCTGCGTCGCAAGGACTGAATGCGCTGTCCCTTCTGCAAGCGCGACGACAGCAAGGTCCTCGACTCGCGCGAGTCGTCCGAGGGGACGGTCACCCGGCGGCGGCGGGAGTGCCTCGGTTGCCGGAAGCGCTTCACCACCTACGAGCGCGTCGAGGAGCTGATGCCGCTGGTCGTGAAGAAGGACGGCCGGCGCGAGCCCTACGACCGCGAGAAGCTCATCTCGGGGCTACAGAAGGCCGTGGAGAAGCGGCCGGTCTCGATGGACCAGCTCGAGGCGCTCGTCGCCGAGGTCGAGGCGCGGGTGCTCGAGCGGGGCGAGAAGGAGGTTTCGTCCAGCCTCCTGGGCGAGGAGGTGATGCGACGGTTGCGCGCGCTCGACCAGGTGGCGTACGTCCGGTTCGCATCGGTGTACCGGAGCTTCCGGGACATCGAGGAGTTCATGGACGAGCTGAAGGGCCTACTCGATGACCACGGCGCCGAAGCCGCGCGGAGACACCGCGGGCGGCTCGAAGACTGATTCGGGCGAGCTGCCGCCCGGTGCCGAGGCGTGGATGCGCGAGGCGCTGGCCGAAGCCCGTCTTGCGGTGGGGCGCACGCATCCGAATCCGGCCGTGGGGGCGGTCGTGGTGCGTGAGGGGCAGATCGTCGGGCGCGGCCACACCGCGCCGGCCGGCGGCCCGCACGCCGAGGTCCGGGCCATCGACGATGCCGGGCCGCGTGCACGTGGCGCGGACCTGTTCACCACCCTCGAGCCCTGCGACCACTTCGGCCGGACACCGCCGTGCACCGAGGCCATCCTCGGGGCCGGCATCGCCCGCGTCTTCGCCGGGTCGTCGGATCCGAACCCGCTCGTGGACGGGCGAGGGGTGCGTCGCCTGCGCGGGATCGGGATGCCGGTCTGGACCGGCGTGCTCGCCGCCGAGACCGACGCCCTCAACCGGCCCTTCTTCAAGGCCATGCGCCTCGGCCTTCCCTGGGTGACGCTCAAGGCCGCGGTGACGCTCGACGGCAAGCTCGCCACCGCATCCGGAGATAGCCGCTGGGTCACCGGAGAGGCCGCGCGGGCCGAGGTGCATCAGCTGCGCAACGTCGTGGACGCGGTGCTGGTCGGGTCGGGGACGGTGGAGGCAGACGACCCCTCGCTCACCACGCGCCTTCCCGGGGGCGGGGGCAGGGACGCGCTCCGTGTGGTTGTGGCGTCATCGGCACACCTGTCGCCGCAGAAGCAACTGTTCCGGCTGGCCTCCAGCGCGCCGACGCTGGTCGTGCACGTGGAGGGGCAGGGTGGGGAACGGGCGCAGGCGCTCGCCGCGGCCGGTGCGGAGCTCCTGGCCGTTCCCGGGCGGCCAGGGGAGGTCGACCTGGAAGCGATGCTTCGCGCGCTGCTCCGCCGAGACGTGCTGCATGTGCTGGTTGAGGGGGGGCCCCGGGTCTTCTCTGCGTTGCTCCGCGGGGGGCTCGCGGATTCGCTGGTGCTTCACCTGGCGCCGAGGCTCGTGGGGGGCGACGGGCTCTCCTGGCTCGCTCCGCTGGGAGTGGAACGGATGGCCGGGGCCCGGTCGGTCCGGGTCGAGTCGGTCCGGGCGCTGGGCGAGGATCTCGAGATCCGGGCCCTGCTCGGACCGCCCTAGCGCGACGCCGTCTGGACGGGCGCCGGGGCAGTCTGACCCCGGGCCACACCCGCTGACCCGGCGGAGCTGGCAGCTCCAACGGCGCCGACGGTCACGAAAAAGGCGCTCGCCCAGAGGAGAATCCGGCGACGAAGGCAGTGGCTGCAGAGATGAGAGCGGTGCATGTCGAAGTTCCTACGCAACGGACGTGCCGTTCGGATGCCCATTCATTGATGAAGGTTTCTGCCCCTCGCTGCGTTTGACTCCCACCCCAACACTTCTTCATCGGTACCTTCGGAGGGACCTACATGGACCGCCATCTGCTCCTGTCGGAGAGTTCCCGTCCCATGCGTCTCCTGCTCCCGGTGGTGATGGTCGCCCTGGCCTGCTCCGGTCAGAAAGCCTCGAAGTACGACCCTGCGGCCGACACGCAGCAGCAGGTCGCCGCTGCTCCAACGCTGCCGCCGCCCCCGGCCCTCGGGCCCGACCAGTCGGTCGCGAAGGTGAGCGGGTGCTCGGATTCGAAGGCTCCCTCCGAGCAGGACGCCGCGGCCTATCCACCGCTGGTCCCGGGTGGCAGCCGGAGCGCGGCCGCGAGCGAGGTGCAGCTCGGCATCCAGCCCGGCGGCGTCTGGCTGTCTCACAACCTGACTCATCCGTGCTGCACGAAGGCCACCGTGTACGTGCAGCGGGTGATGGGCCAGGTGAACTTCCTCGAGACGGTCGAGGGGACGCCGTGCGGCGCAGGCTGCACGTGCGGATCGCAGGTGCAGGCGGCGGCCGGTGTCGCGCCCGGCCGGTACAACGTGGCGCTCCGGCTCGAGGACCCGTCCGGGTCGACCATCGTCAAGCAGACGCAGTTCGTGGTCGAAGCGTACTGATGCGCTTCTCCGTACTCCTGTGCGTGCTCGGAGCGGCGCCGAGCCTCGCGACGGAAGCCGTCGATGCCGGGCCGCGCGCCGCGACAGCGGTCCGCAAGCTCGAGCCTCGCGAGTTCAGGGCGGCGCTGGAGAAGGCGCGGGCCTCGGGAAAGTTCACGCTGGTCGACGTCCGAGAGCCGGTCGAGACCGCGGGTGGCTCCGTGCAGGGTGCGGAGTTGCTTCCCTACAACAGCGGCGTCTTCGCTCGCGAGCACGGGAAGATTCCGAAGGACCGTCCCGTGCTGATCTACTGCGCCGCCGGACGCCGTGCCGGGCTCGCCGGCGAGATGCTGGTCGCCGAGGGATGGAAGGACGTGACCGTGCTGTCCGGCGGAGGGTACGAGGAGCTGCGGTCAGCCCAGGCGAAATGACGCCGGGCGCCTCGCCGGGCTGTGCTCGTCGGGGGTGGTCCGGCCTGTGTGGCGCTCACGGAGGTCGTTCAGGCACACTCGAGCAGGATGCTGGAGACGCGACGCTCGACGTGCCCCTTCGACTGCCCTGACGCATGCGGCCTCGTCGTCGAGACCGATGGGCGTTCGGTCCGCTCGGTCCGCGGCGACCCCGAGCACGGCTACACGCGCGGAACGCTCTGCCCCAAGGTGAACGGCTTCGAGCGAACCGTTCATGCCCCGGGGCGGCTCCTTCATCCGCTGATCCGGACCGGCCCGAAGGGGCAGGGCGCCTTCCGGCGGGCGTCGTGGGACGAGGCGGTGGCGCTCGTCGCCGAGCGCTGGCAGTCGCTGATCGCCACGCACGGCCGCGAGTGCCTGCTCCCGTACACCTACGCGGGGACGATGGGTCTCATCCAGCGGAACGCCCAGGATCCGCTGATGCACCGCCTCGGGGCGTCGCTGCTCGACCGCACCATTTGCACCTCGGCGCAGAACGCCGGCTGGGAGCAGATCATGGGCCACACCCCGGGCTCGGATCCCGAGGACGCGGTCCACAGCGATCTTCTCTTCCTCTGGGGCATCAACGCGCTCGCGACCAACATCCATTTCCTCGCCCAGGTGAAGGCGGTGCGGAAGGCCGGCGGCCGGGGGTTCCTCGTCGACACCCACCGCCAGGTCAGCGCGGCATATGCCGCCCGCGTGTTCCTCGTCCGTCCCGGCTCCGACGGAGCGCTCGCGCTGGGGATGCTCCACGTCCTCGTCCGTGAGAGCCGGGTGGATCGCGCCTTCCTCGCCCGGGAGGCCGTGGGCTGGGAAGACTTCGAGCGCCAGGTCCTGCCCGAGCATCCGCCCGAGCGCACCGCCGCGCTCACCGGGCTCTCGGTCCAGGACGTGGTCTCCCTGGCCACTGAGTACGGGACGGCGCGGGCCCCCTTCATCCGGCTCGGTGGGGCGCCCTCTCGCTACGGCAACGGCGGGCTTAACACCCGGGCGATGATCTGCCTGCCGACCGCGGTGGGTGCGTGGGCGAAGAAGGGCGGCGGGTTCCTGTCGAGCACGAACACCGGCAAGGCGTTCGATCTCCGCACCTTCGTCCGGCCGGATCTGCTCCCTGGCAAGACCCGCATCGTGAACATGAACCGGCTCGGGTACGCGCTGAACGAGCTCGATGCGCCGCGGGTGATGTCGCTCTTCGTGGCGAGCTCGAACCCGGCGGCGGTCGCCCCCGATCAGAACGCGGTGCTGCGCGGTTTGAGCCGCGAGGATCTGTTCACCGTGGTCCACGAGCGGTTCTTGACCGACACCGCGCTCCACGCGGACGTGGTGCTCCCCGCGCCGACGATGCTGGAGACCGCGGACCTCTATCGCGCCTACGGCCACTTCCACGCGCAGCGGGTGCGGCCGGTGGTCCCGCCGCTCGGTGAGTCGCGCTCGAACTGGGAGACGATCCAGACGCTGGCGAAGGCCCTCGGCCTGACCGACGACGTGTTCCAGCGCTCGGCCGACGAGCACATCGACCTCATCCTCTCCCGACCGACGTCCTGGCTGGAGGGCGTGAACCTGGACGCGCTGAACGCGGGCCGGTCGGTGCGGCTCAACGTGCCGCGCGGGAAGTGGCTGACCCCCTCGGGGAAGATCGAGATCCGGAACGAGCATCTCCCCGAGCCGCTCCCGCGATTCCGTCCGACGCATTCCGACCTCGATGGGGATGCGCTGCCGCTCCGGCTCCAGACCGCGCCCTCCCTCCACCGGCTGAACTCCTCGTTCACTGAGCGGGCGGAGCTGTCGAAGAAGCTGGGGCCTCAGACGCTGCGGCTCTCACCGGCCGACGCGAAGGCACGCGGGCTGTCGGACGGGCAGCGGGTCACCGGCTTCAACGCGCTGGGCGAGGTCTCGTTCGTGCTCGAGGTTACGGATGCGGTCCCGCCCGGAATCGCCGTGGCCGAGGGCGTGCACTCGCTCCAGCAGGGCAACACGCGGACCGTGAACGGGCTCACCTCGCAGCGGCTCGCCGACACGGGCGGCGGCAGCACGTTCTACGACAACCGGATCGACGTCCGGGCCGAGGCGGGGTGAGCCTGCGAGGCTAGGTCGCCCGCAGGTCCGGATCGCGGGTCATGTAGACCTTCAGGTCATCCTCGTGCGTCACCCGGAACCCGAGTCGCTCGTAGAGCTTCCGGCTCGGGTTGATCTTCACGACCGCGAGACGCACTGGCAGGCGCCGGCGTGAGGCCTCGTCGATGATCCCCCGCAGCACCTCGGTCCCGATCCCCTTCCGCTGGTGGGGAGCGTCCACGAACAGCTGGCCGAGCATGTGCTCGCTCTTGCTCGCCACGGTCTGGAGCCAGCCCACGTCCACCCCATCCGCCTGGATGATGCAGACCTGGGAAGGGCGCCACTGCTTCCGGAACATCGCCTCCTGATCGTCTTGCTTCAGCTGAAGGCGCTCGTTCATCCAGCCCACCTCGGCGAAGTACGTGCGCCGGCAGGACTCGAAGTCCGCAGCGATGGCAGGACGGAGGGTGACCTTCATGCGCCGCCCCGGATGCTGCTCGACTTGCGGGGGGCCAGGCCAGTCGGTTCTGACGAGGCATCGGCCACCAGACGCTGCCGTGATGCGTCAGACCTTCTCCAGCCACTGCTGGAATGCCTCGAACCCGTAGGGGCGCCCGAGGAAGTCCTTGACCAGGTCCGCGGCGTCTCTGCTGCCACCGGGGACCAGGACCGTGTCGCGGTACCTCCGCGCGGTCGCGTCGTCGAGCAGCCCGTGCCGCTGGAACTCGCCGAGCAGGTCCTTCGCGATGACCAGGGACCACAGGTACGTGTAGTACATCGCCGAGTACCCGTTCAGGTGCCCGAAGCTGGCGAAGAAGTGCGTTCCCTCCACGTAGGGGAACGGGCTGTACTTCTTCTGCAGCTCCACCATCGTCCGGGTGATGTCGACGTCCGCCGGTGGCTGGCTGTGCAGCGCGAGCGACAGCTGCGCGTAGAAGACCTGATGCCGGGTGTGCGCGCCCTTCCCGAACTCGTTGGCCTCGCGCATCCGGTGCACCAGCTCCGCGGGGATCGGCTCGTTCGTCTCGATGTGACGGGCGAAGAGCTTCAGCGTGTCCGGGTCCCAGGCCCACTCCTCGAGCATCTGGCTCGGCGCCTCGACGAAGTCCCACTCCGTCGCCACCCCCGAGAACCCGAGCCACCGCTGCTGGCCCCCGAGCACGTGGTGCATCAGGTGCCCGAACTCGTGGAACAGCGTCACCACGTCGTCGTGGTCGAGCAGCGCCGGGCTGTGCACCGCCGGGTCGGCGAAGTTGCACACCAGCACCCCCTCCGGGAGCTGCACGTCCTTCACCCCGCTCACGATCGGGAACTGCGCCGCGTGCTTGTACTTGTCCGGGCGGGGATGGAGGTCGAGGTGGATTCGCCCGAGCTTCTCCTCGCCGCGGAACACGTCGTACGACTCGACCTTCGGGTGCCAGGCCGCGAAGGCGCGGAGGCGCTCGTAGCGGATGCCGAAGAGCCGCGCGGTGATGGTCAGCAGCCCGTCGCGCACCCGGTTGAACTCGAAGTAGGGCCGGACCGACTGCGAGTCGAACCCGAGCTCCTCCTGCTTCACCCGCTCCTCGTAGTAGGCCTTCTCCCAGTCCTCGACCCGCGCCGCGGAGGGCACGTCCTTCCGTTTCCTCGCGAGGAGCCGGTCCACGTCGCGCCGCGCGGGACCCTCGCTCACCTCCGCGACCCGCCCGAGGAACTCGGCCACCACCTTCGCGGCCTTCGACATCTTGTCCTCGGTCACGTAGTCCGCCCACGACGCCGCGCCGAGCAACCGCGCCTGCTCCGCCCGCACCTCGAGGATCTCCCGGAGCACCTTCTCGTTCCCCGGATAGGCTCGCGACGTGTTCTCCAGATACAGCCGGCGTCGCGCCTCACCGTCGTGCGCGTAGGTCCGGAAGGGAAGCAGGTCCGGGTAGTCGGTGGTGATCCGCACCTTCCCGTCCGGCCCCGGCCGGTGCGCCGCGCGGTAGTCCTCGGGCAGCCCGGCCAGCTGCTCGGGACGGAGCGAGACGCTGCGCACGTCCTCGCGGATCGCCCGGTCGAAGTCCTGCCCCAGCCGAACCGCCCTGTCCGCGAGGTCCTTCAACCTCGCGCGCGTGGGCTCGTCCTTGTCCACGCCGGAGCGGCGGAAGTCTCGCAGCGTGTGCTCGAGGAACCGCCGGGTCTCCTGGTCGAGCGTCTTCGTCGGCACCGACGCCAGCGCGTCGTACAGCCCGCGGTGCAGCGACAGCTCCGTCGCGTAGGCGCTGATCTCCTGGACCGAGGCCTCGGCCGCCTCGCGCAGCGGCTTGTCCGGGTGCACCTCCGACAGGAGCCCGGCCCGGTGGCCCGCGTTGGACAGGGCCAGCTGCAGCCGCTGGTACGGGCCCAGCGTGTCGGTCTCGGTGCGAGTGCCCTTCACCTCGAGCAGGGTCTCCAGCTCGGAGCGGGCGGTGGCCAGGGCGGCGCGGGTATCGGCGAGGAGGGTCTCGGGAGTGGTCTCGGTCATGGCGGCGTGGCTGGGAGGGCCTTATAAGCGACGACCGACCATGTTCACCGGCCTGGTGCAGGACGTGGGCACCGTGGAGCGCGTCCTCCCCGGGCCCATGACCACTCTCTGGATCAGCACCGCCCTCGGGGCAGGCGAGTTCACGCCCGGAGAGTCGATCGCCGTGTCCGGCGCCTGCCTGACCGTCGTCGAGCGGGACGCCGACCGGTTCCGCGTCGATGCCGCCCCCGAGACCCTGCGCCGGACCACGCTGGGCGAGCTCCGCAGCGGCTCGCGGGTGAACCTCGAGCGCGCGCTCCGTCTCTCGGACCGCCTCGGCGGGCACCTGGTCCTCGGCCACGTCGACGGCGTCCTGCCGCTCCTGAGCCGGGGCCGCGAGGGCGGCTCGGTGGTGCTCGAGGTCGGGCTCACCCCGCAGCTCGCCCCGCTGTTCATCGAGAAGGGCTCGGTCACGCTCGATGGGGTCAGCCTCACCGTCAACACCGTGGGCGAGG
>CAZDSB010000273.1:0-3301 GCA_964507515.1 uncultured Myxococcaceae bacterium | reverse complement strand
TCCTGCCGGAATCGCCGCGCGGGCTCCTTCGGCGACCGGGAGGGTCTCCTCCAGCCCCGAACCCGGCAGGTCGGTCTCCCCAGACATACCCATCCTTCAGCGAATCAGTACGACCGGAGCACCCTATCTCCGGCGTCCGCTGGAAGACCAGGAACCGTGGCGGCAACACAGGTGCACCTCCCCGTCAGGCGATCGCTCACCTCGGCTGAACCCGGAGCCTCGCCGGGGACCACACACGGAGCCGCCGCTCCAGTCGCCCCTCCGGCGTTTCCTGTCCGTAGTCCATCGCCGCCGGCGCCTGGGTGAAGTCGGCCCGGGCCTCGAGCGCCCGGGTGTTGACCACCGCCCTCCCCTGTCCGTTGGACTCGACGTAGGCGCCGACGTAGACGCCGCAGCGAGGGCACACCCAGAAGTCGGTGGTGCCCGTCCCGAAGCGGTACCAGCCGGAAGCCGGGGCCTCCGAGACGGTGAGCACCACCTCACCGTCCGGATCCGACGTCGTCAGTGCGCCGTGGCGCCGGCAGAAGGTGCACTGGCAGGCGCGAAGCGGAAGCTCCGTCACGGCTCGCGCGGTGGTGAACGCGATCCGGAGCTGACCACAGTGACAGCTGCCCTCGAGCCGCATCCGCCGCCTCCGACCTACTGCGCGGGCACGGTTCGACGACGCGCCTGGGCCCGGTCCCGCTCGCCGAGCGCAGCCTGGAGGTACTTGCCCGAGAGCTTCCGGCCGATGAGCTCCTGCGCCACCTCGCCGGCCTCCACCAGCTTCGTCAGATCGATCCCGGTCTCCACCCCCATCCGGTGGAGCATGTTGACCACGTCCTCGGTGGCGAGGTTCCCGGCCGCGCCCGGGGCGTAGGGACAGCCACCCAGCCCACCGATGCTCGCGTCGAAGGTCGTCACCCCCGCGGACAGCCCCACCAGCGTGTTTGCCAGGGCGAGGCCACGGGTGTCGTGCAGGTGGAGCGCGAGCCGCTCCACCGGGACATGCCGGGTGACCGCGGTGAGGATCTCCTCGGTCTGGTTGGGGACCCCGACCCCGACGGTGTCACCGAGGCTGAGCTGGTAGATACCCATGTCCGAGAGCCGCCGGCAGAGATCCACCACCCGGTCGACCGCCACCGCCCCCTCGTAGGGGCAGCCCCACACCACGCTCAGGTACGCGCGCACGCGCATCCCCGCGGCGAGCGCCCCGCGGGTCACGTCGCCGGCGACCGACACCGCCTCGGCGATGCTCTTGTTGATGTTCTTCTTGCTGTGGGTCTCGCTGGCCGAGATGAACACCGCCGCCTCGCCCAGGCCCGCCGCCCGGGCGCGCTCGAGGCCCTTGAGGTTCGGGACCAGCGCCGAGTAGGTGACTCCGGGCACGCGGGGAAGGCACTTCAGGACGTCCTCGGCGTCCGACAGCTGGGGAATCCACCGCGGGCTGACGAAGGACGTGACCTCGATGCGCCGTTCGCCCGCCTCCACCAGGGCGGCGATGAGGCGGAGCTTCCCCTCGAGCGGGACGATGCGGAGCTCGTTCTGCAGCCCGTCGCGGGGCCCCACCTCGTAGACGTCGACGCGCGCGGGGAGCCTTCCCGTCAGGCGCGCGGCTGGATGTGCTGACGGATCCACTGGACGATGTCCTGGGTCGAGCTTCCCGGGGTGAAGATCTCGGACACACCCAGCTGCTTGAGCCGCGGGATGTCGTCGTCGGGGATGATCCCGCCGCCGAACACCTCGATGTCCCCGGCCTTCGCCCCCCGGAGAAGGTCGATCACCGCGGGGAAGAGTGTCATGTGCGCGCCGGACATGATGGACAGACCGATCGCGTCCACGTCCTCCTGCACCGCCGCGTTGACGATCATCTCCGGGGTCTGGTGCAGCCCCGTGTAGATGACCTCCATGCCGGCGTCGCGGAGGGCGCGGGCGATGATCTTCGCCCCGCGGTCGTGACCATCGAGGCCGGGCTTGGCCACGAGAATTCTGAGCTTCCTGTCAGTCAGAAGATTCCACCTTCCCGATACTGCCCCCAGACCTTCCGGAAGACATCCGAGATCTCGCCGAGGGTTGCATAGGACTTCACCGCCTCGAGGACCGGCGGCATGAGATTCTGGGTTCCGCGGCAAGCGGCCTCGATCTTCGCCAGCGCGGCGGAGACGGCCTTGGCGTTCCGCTCGGACTTCACCTTGTCGAGCCGCTGGACCTGCTCCTCGGCAACCCGCTCGTCGATCTTCAGGATCTCGACGGGCTCGTGGCGGTCGCTCTCGAACGCGTTGACCCCCACGATGAGGCGCTCGCCCTCCTCCACCTCGCGCTGGAAGCGGTAGGCGCTCTCGCCGATCTCCTTCTGCGGGAACCCTTCCTCGACGGCGCGGATGATCCCGCCCATCTCGTCGATGCGGCGGATGTAGTCGAGGGCCCGCTTCTCCATCTCGTCGGTGAGGTACTCGACGTAGTAGCTGCCACCGAGGGGGTCGACCACCCGGTCCACGCCCGACTCGTGGGCGATGAGCTGCTGGGTCCGGAGCGCCAGGGTGACCGACTCCTCGGTGGGGAGCGCGTAGGTCTCGTCCAGCGAGTTGGTGTGGAGCGACTGCGTCCCGCCGAGCACCGCCGCGAGACCCTGGAGCGCCGTGCGCACCACGTTGTTGTAGGGCTGCTGCGCGGTGAGGCTCACCCCGGCCGTCTGGGCGTGGGTACGCAGCTGCCAGCTCCGCGGGTCACGCGCCCCGAAGCGGTCGCGCATCACCCGCGCCCAGATGCGGCGGGCGGCGCGGAACTTGGCGACCTCCTCGAAGAAGTCGTTGTGGACGTCCCAGAAGAACGACAGCCGGGCGGCGAAGTCGTCCACCGCCATGCCCCGCTTCACGCACTCCTCGACGTAGCCGATGCCGTCGGCGAGCGTGAAGGCCAGCTCCTGGACCGCCGTCGCCCCGGCCTCGCGGATGTGGTACCCGCTGATCGACACCGGGTGCCAGCGCGGCATGTGCCGGGTGCAGAAGTCGATCATGTCGACGACGATGCGCACCGCCGGCCGGGGTGGAACGATCCACTCCTTTTGGGCGATGTACTCCTTCAGCATGTCGTTCTGGATCGTCCCCCCGAGCTTCTCCATCGGGACGCCCTGCTTCTCGGCCACCGCGATGTACATGCAGAGCGCCACGATGGCCGAGGCGTTGATGGTCATCGAGGTGGTGACCTGATCGAGCGGGATGCCGTCGAAGAGGATCTCGAAGTCGCGGAGGGTGGAGATCGCCACGCCCTCCTTGCCGACCTCGCCCCGGCTCATCGCATGGCTCGCGTCGTAACCCATGAG
>CAZDSB010000272.1:0-9196 GCA_964507515.1 uncultured Myxococcaceae bacterium | reverse complement strand
GCCGGGGACGGAGACCGAGATCATCCGGGCGGAGATCGGCTGGAACTGGGTGGTGCTCGTGAATTCGCGCAGCACACAGACTGGCTTCGACACCGACCTCGATCAGCTCTTCTGGACCGCGCACGCCCAGCTCGGGGCGTTTCCGGACTACGACCTGTTCTGAGCGCCCGAGGCTCGAGGGGTCGCGCGCTCACATCACCGGGCGCCGCTCTCTACCTCTCCGAGGACCTGCGATGCAGATGCGGAGAGAGCCGCGATCGAGCCATGAGCTCGTCGTCCCCCTGGGGTCGAGGCTGTGCACGGCGCCGGGCGAGGTGGGCTGGAAGGCCGCCCGGCTGGCCAGGATGGTGGAGGAGAGCGCGCGGAATGAAGCTCGGTTTCGTGTTCCGGCCGGGGTGGTGGTCACGACGGCCGGGCTGCTCGAGCACTGCGCGCGAAACAGGATCCGCACGGATGACGAACCCGAGGCGGTGGCAGCCGCGATCCGCGCCGGCGAGGTCGCACCCCCGCTGATCGCGGCGCTCGAACGGGCCGGCGGGGACCTCGGAGGAGGGCCCTTCGCGGTGCGCTCGTCGGCGGTGGCCGAGGACCGGGCCGACGCCTCGATGGCGGGACTCCTGGAGACCCACCTCGGTGTGTCCACGGCAGATCTCGCGGTTCGGCTCCGCGACTGCTGGGCGTCGCTCTACTCGCATCGCGCGCAGTCCTATCTCCGCCGGGGCGGCGACCCGGCGCCTGGCACCGACCGGCGCATGGGTGTTCTCGTCCAGCGCCAGCTCGCTCCGCGCTGGGCAGGCGTCCTCTTCACCGTCGACCCCGCGCGGCGTTCCGGCGACACCATGGTGCTGGAGTGGGTCGAGGGACTCGGCGAGTCGCTGGTCTCGGGCAGCGTGACCCCCGCGCGCCTGCTTCTGTCGCGAAGAACCCCTGAGCTTCAGGAGGATCTGCACCCTGGCCTCGCCCGGGCCCTGCTGGACCTCCACGCCCAGGCCCTGCGCGCCGAGCGACTGTTCGGGGAGCCCCTGGATCTCGAATGGTGCGCCGACGACGACGGGCTCCACCTCCTGCAGGCGCGCCCGGTCACGGCGTTCGGCGGCCCGGGCACGAGCGCCTGGTCGAGCGCCAACGTGGGCGAGAACTATCCCGCGGAGGTCAGCCCCTTCACCTGGTCGGTGGTCGACCGGTTCCGGAGCCGGTACTTCGACTCCCTGGCCGAGCGGCTGTGGGTGCCCGAGCAGTGCCGCGCCGCGCTCCGCCCGGTGCTGGACAACCTGCTCGGCGTCCACCGGGGGCGGGTGCACTACAACCTCTCGAGCTGGTACCGGATGTTCGCGCAGCTTCCGGCCGGGGAGAGCCTTCGCCGGTCCTTCGATCGGTACATCGACCAGCCCGTGCCCTTCGCCGGGCCGAGCGAAGAGACCGACCTCCCCTCCGTGCCCGCATGGCGAATGGTACCGGCTCTGGTCCGCCGCTACGCGACGCTGGACCGCTCGGTGACGAACTTCGTGCGGCGGTTTCACGATCACCGCCGCGGCTGGCGGCGACAGCTCGAGGAGGCGCGGTCACCGGGAGAGGCCGGCAAGGTGCTGGGACGGATCAACGCCTTCCTGGACATGGACTGGGGCGATGCGGCGCTGGCGGACTTCTCGGCGATGGTCTTCCCCGCTCTCCTCCAGTCGGTCGCCGCGGCCTGGCTCTCCCCCGGTGACGCCGCGCGCGCGCCGGGGCTGCTGCGCGGCCTCCGGCTCAAGAGCACCGAGGCCCTCAAGCTGTTGCACGGGCTCGGCACCTGGGTCTCGGCCCGCCCGGAGCTTCGCGGGCTGCTCCTCGCCGAGCGCGACGCGGAGCTGATCGCTGCGCTCGAGGGAGACGGGCGCGTCCTGTGGCAGGCCTTTCTCCACGAGTTCGGGGGACGCTGCTACCAGGAGCTGCTCCTGACCTCGCCCACCTTCGAGGAGCGGCCCGATCTCGCCTGGCACCTGGTCCGCGGAGCTCTCGCTGCCGGCGCCGCCGACCCGGCCGCTCGCGAGGCGACCGAGGCCGAGGCACGCGAGCAGCTGACCCGGGAGCTGCTTGGCCGGCTTCCGCTCTGGAAGCGCCCCTTCTTCGCCCGGCTCGTCGGAGACGCCCGGCGGGCCGTCGCCGCCCGCGAGCAGGTGCGCCTCTGCCAGGGGCTCCTGTACGGCGAGCTGCGGCGCGCGGCGCTGGCCGTCGGCCGCGGGCTGGTCGAGCATGGACGCCTCGAGCGGCCCGAGGACGTCTTCCAGCTCGAGGGGAGCGAGGTGGAGCGCGTGCTGCGCGGACGGTTTCTCTACCCGGAGACCATCCCGGCGCTCATCCGCGCCCGGCGAGATGCTGCGGCGAGGGCAGCTGCCGACCGACGGACCCTCCCGTCGTTCTTCGTCGCCGTCGAGGGCGCGGAGTACGAGGGCCGGCTCGACGAGTTCGCGAGTCCGGCGGCGTCCGGAGGAGCGCGGAGATGGCGTGGCGTCGGCGTCTCGCCTGGAAGCGCCACCGGCATTGCCCGGGTCATCGTCGATCCCGTCCGCCAGGCCGGCCAGCTGCGGCCCGGCGACGTGCTGGTGGCCAGGGCGACCGACCCGGGCTGGACGCCCCTCTTCCTGATCGCCTCCGCGGCGGTGGTCGAGCGCGGGGGAATGCTCTCGCACGCGGCCATCGTCGCCCGCGAGGTCGGCATCCCGGTGGTGGTCGAGGTGGCCCACGCCACCAGCGCGCTCGTCGATGGCGACCGGGTCCGCGTCGACGGCACCACCGGCGTCGTGGAGACCCTGCGTTGAAGGTCGGAGAGCATCCAGTGCCTCTGGCAGTGGCCGACCTGCGACGCTTTGTCAGGGAGCGGTTCCGGCCCTGGGCCACCGTTCCCCTTGGCGTGCTTCTCTACGCTGCCCCGGCGAGCCTGGGCCGGCCCCCGGCTCTCGACGTCGCGACCGGAGCTATGGCGACCTGGCTCGGCCTTCTCTGTCTGCGCATCGCCGACGACCTCACCGATCTGGAACGCGATCGAGCTCTCCACCCCCGGCGCGGGCTTCCTTCCGGCGCAATCGATCCGGTGCGGCTCCGGAACGCGAATCTGGTCCTGGCGGCGGCGCTCCTCGTTCTCGAGTCGACGTCGATCTGGCGCCTCGCCTTCTTCCTCGGCGCATGCGCGCACTCTCTTGCGTGGCTCTCGTGCAGGGAGCGGGTTCACCCCGTCGCGAGGCCCTTCCTCTCCAACATCGTCTTTCCTTGCGCCGTCCTCCACGGAGCCGGTCCCTCGGCATGGAGGCCGACGATCCTGCTGGCGCTCTATGCCTGGCTCGCGGCGGTGGCCCATGAGTTCGCTCACAACGTCCGGTCTCCGCAGGAGGAGGGCCCCCTCGGCCCGGGCTATGCCCGCGCGCTCGGAGCGCGGGGAACGGCGCTCCTTGGCTCTGCCCTGTTCGCGACTGCCGGCCTGGCCGCCGTCCTCCTCTGGCTGGTGCTGGACCGGCCGGCCCCGTTCGGCGGGGCGCTCGTCGGAGCGGCCGCGGGCCTGTCGCTCTTCCTCGTGCGGCAGCTGCGCGATCCGGAAGCAGCGAGCGCGCGCTCTCTCTACCGGGCCGGCATCGCCTTCGCGCTGATGCCCGCGCTCGGTCTGCTCGTCGGTCGGTAGGGAGCGGTCCCGACTCAGCCGCCCGCGGCGGAGAGCGCCGGGAGGGCCTGCAAAAGAAGGTGGCAGCAAGCAGCGCTCACCAGGAAGCTGTCGAAGCGATCCAGGAGTCCACCGTGGGCCGGCAGGAGCGCGCGGAAGTCCTTGCATCCGGCGTCACGCTTGATGGCGGAGAAGATCAGGTCGCCCAGCACTGCCGTCAGCGCCGCGATGACCGCGAGGGTGGCGAGCCGCGCTGCGCCGGTGTCGAGCAGGGGCGCGAAGGCGACCGCCGCCAGCACCGTCGCCAGGAGCCCACCCAGCAAGCCCTCCACCGTCTTGCGCGGGCTGACGGGACTGCAGAATGGGCGGCGCCCGAAGGTGCGACCGGCGGCCTCGGCACCGGCATCGTTGAGCGCGACGAGGATGAACAGGAACGCCGCAAGGCCGCCGTGCTCGAGGCGAAGGCGGTACACCGACGCGGGCAGGAGACCGGCGAGGAGGGCGGTCAGCGCCACGGCTCCGGCGGACGCGCGGGCTCCCGCCGGCCGCTCGAGGAGGACGGGCATCGACGCGGCGACGAGGAGCACCACCACCAGTACCTGGACCTCTGCGCCACCGGGGCCCGCGGCACAGACGATCGCCATCGACCCTCCCGTGGCGAGCCAGCGATACGGTCTCTGCTCGCTGCCGGGCCCGAGGAGCGCCAGGGTCAGCTCGCGGCTGCCCACCGCCGCCAGCGCGACCATCGCGGCCTTGAGCCACGGACCGCCCAGCCCGATCAGCGCCAGCGTCGCGTGCACCACGAGGAAGAAGACCCCCAGCTTGATCCACAGCGTCCGCTCCACGCCCGGGCGCTGCGGCACGAAGCGGGGAGAGAGGAGCAACACGAGAGCCAGCACCGCGAACGCAGCGTCGAGGCGTACCCAGCTGGAGACGGTCAGCGGTCCCATCACGGAGACGCTCCTTGCGCGCGGCGGAGAACGGATGGACGGGGCACGGGATGCGCGCGCTCCGGACTCTCCTCGAGGTGGATGAGGCTCCGCGCCGTGGAGAGCACCCGCTCGAGGAAGGCGCAGGGGCGGAAGGCATGAACGAGCTGGTAGAGCGCGAGTCGGCTGGTGAGGAAGTCGTACAGGGCGAGCTGGTATCCGCGCCGCCACGCGATCGGATCGACGTCCGTGCCGGCGCAGCGGGAAAGCTCGCATCGATGCAGCTCGACCAGGGCGTCCACCGTGGAGGGCGCGACGTCGGGGGAGAGCACGAAGGCGAGCAGCTCGGCCAGATCGCGCTGGGGAACCTGGAGCTCGGCCAGCTCCCAGTCCCAGGCGCACAGGCGCAACCCCGCCGGCTCGCGGCGGAAGGCGAGGTTGCGGGGATTGAAGTCGCCGTGGATGAGAGTCCGCGGCATCCGCTCCAGCTCCCGGGTCCAGTCGGGTAGCGAGCGGAGCATTCGCTGGTGAAGACGGCGCTCCGGAAGCGGGTACCACTCGGGAAACTCGCCCGCGGCGTGGTCCAGGGCCTCGCTCCACAGCTCGCCCATGGAGACCCGCGCACCGGCGTCGGTCATTTCGCCCAGCCAGGGTTCCTTCCGGAGCGCCTCCTCCCGGCCGTACCAGATGGAGTGCACCTCAGCGATTCCCCGTACCGCGGCCTCCACGTGGCCGAGCGTCCAGCCACGGAGGTCGTCTGCGCTGTCCTTGAGCTCGACGTCGCGCAGCAGCTCGAGCACCAGGACGAACAGCTCCCGCGAATCGTCCCGCACCACCTGGTAGACCGCGGGAGCGTTGCGGACGAAGCGCGGGTCGGTCTGCTGGTAGACGCCCAGCTCGCGAAGATGGCAGCCGGTGATGCCCAGCTGGCTGGCGAAGCGCCGCTGCAGCTCGCCCAGCCGCGAGCTGCACATCGAGGCGACCAGCTGGGTCATGAGGAGCACCTCCTGGTCGAGTGGCTTGACGCGGACCAGGACGTCTCGGTGACCCGGACCGGATCGAGAGGAGAGGTACTCGAGACGGCGCGGGAGCTGTCCCACCAGCTTGCACGTCTTGAGGCGGGTCAGCTCGGAGAGAAGGCTGTCTCCCAGGGCGACGTCCTCGATCGGGGTGGCCGACTTCACCTCGAGGGTGTCGTCCCCGAGGACGGTTCGCAGGCCGGGCTGGAAGAACTGCGGGACGAGATCTTCCTCGGTGAACGGCGTCACCGGGCGGTTGCGGCCCATCCTCTCGTGAGCGGCGGCAAACTGGCCCCCGGCGACCGCCGCCAGCGTCGACAGGTCGAGTGCCAGGGCGAATCCCGCGATGATCTCCGCCAGCCGGTCGACCCCGCCGCTTCCCGCGCAGCCCATCAGCTCGAGCAGCTGCTTCTGCCGGGGCAGGTGCGTCCCGCCGCCCACCGTTCCGAGGACCAGCGAGGGCATGGTGACGCCGACGTGCAGTCCTCCCGGCGCGGCCTGCATGGTGAGCTGCGCCAGGGACGACTCGTGGACGCACGCGACGTCCTGACCGGTGGCGATGAACACACCGGCGACGACGTTGGCCACGTTCATGTTGTGGCCGATCATCCCGTTCTGGATCGCGGCCTCCATGCTCCTCTGGTAGCTCCAGAGAAGCTGCTCGGTGGAGACCTTGAGCACCCTGCGGCAGACGGCATCGGAGAGGGTGCCCGAGGCGAGGACACGATGGCCGCGCCCGCCGAGCCAGGAGCCGAAACCGACCTTCTTGTCGAGGCTGGCGTTGCTCTCCACGAAGAAGGCCCGAGGCGCGAGTGAGGGCTCATGGCGGAGCCGCCGGTCGATGAATCGGCAGAGATGCCACGCGCAGGCCGTGGTCATGTTCTGACCTGCGGCGTCTCCGGTCTCGAAGACGAAGCGGACGACGACGTTGACGCCCATCATCAGCGGCTGCACCGCGATCAGGCGTGCGTGGCGGGAAACCTCGCGGGTGCTTTCCTGAAGTTCCTCGAGGCGGCCTGCCACCCAGCCACAGAACGCGCCCGCGGACGTGAAGCCGTCGAAGGAGAACAGCGGCGCCCGTGTCATCTGCCGCCCCAGCACTCGCGCCTGCACGCCGCCCGAGCCATTCAGTGCCACGGCGCCCCGGGTCGCGCTGGAGACGAGCGCGCCCTCGGTCGTCGCGATCGGGAGAAAGTAGGTGCCCCGCGCGGCGGCGCCATCGAGCTGGAGAGGTCCCGCCACCCCCACCGGAACCTCTACCCCGCCGATCAGCGCTTCCACGTTGCAGGAGAGGCTGGACGCCTCCAGCGCGGTCTTGTCCAGGCCGAGCAGCGGCACACCGGTGAGCCGGCGAAGGTGATCGAGGCGTGCCAGCCGTGCGGCCTCGGTGTTCTGGCCACGGCCCGGTAGTCGCTGGGATGCATCCATCGCTCGCTCCGCACTCCCTTCATGGGGACGGAGATGCCGGCCGGCGTTTGTGAGGCCCGAATGGCGCGCGGTATCGTCGTCGGCGTGGCTGGACGACCCGACCGGGAACGCGAGGTCCGGGACCTTCTACAGACTCGCCAGCTCGATCCTGCGGCGACCCTGGCCCTCCGGACCTACGGCCCCGAGCTGTACGGCTTCCTTGCGAGTCAGCTGCAAAATGTCACCGACGCGGATGAGGTGTTCTCCCAGCTCACCGAGGACCTCTGGCGCGGGCTCGCGCAGTTCGAGTGGCGCTGCAGCCTGCGCACCTGGCTCTATCTCCTCGCCCGCCACGCAGCCTCCCGCTTCCGCGTCTCACCGTGGAATCGTGGGGGCCGGACCGGCGACTCCAGGCTCGACGAGGAGATCGCCCAGGTCCGCAGCCAGACCGAGCCGTGGCTCCGCACCGACGTCAAGGACCGGCTGCGGCAGCTGCGCGACTCGCTGCATCCCGATGACCGCCTGATCCTGGTCCTTCGCCTCGACCGGGGGCTCTCGTGGAACGAGGTGGCCCTGGTCACCCTCGGCGAGGAGAAGGCCAACGCCGAGGCACTGCGGCGCGAGTCGGCCCGGCTGCGCAAGCGCTTCCAGGACCTCAAGGACGAGCTCCGGGTCCGGGCGCAGGACGCCGGTCTCCTCGAGCCGGACGGGTGACCTCTCTTCGCCATCGGTAACCGGATGGCGGAAGGGGCGAGCGTGCGGGGCGCTTGACGAAGACTTCTAGGTTGGTTTAGTCATTCGACTAAACCAATCGACCAAGGCACATGCCAGACACCTCGAGAGCCACCGCGACGACCAACCGCCAGGAGACGGAGCACAGGTTCCTCGACGCGGCCGAGCGGCTGCTGGTCCAGGTGGGCTACGCGGGAATCACCACCCGGGCGCTCGCGGCAGAAGCGGGCCTGAATCACGGTCTGGTGCACTACTACTTCGGTTCACTCGAGGAGCTCCTGCTCCGGGTTCTCATCCGCTTCACCGACCGGCTCATCGCGCGGCAGCGGGCGATGTACTCGGCGGACGTTCCATTCCTCGAGAAGTGGCGCACGGCCTGGCGGTTCCAGGAGGAGGACCTGGCGGCGGGCTACCCGAAGATCTGGTTCGAGCTCCAGGCACTGGCCTGGAACCGCCCGGATCTGCGCGCGCGCATCGTGGCCGTCGAGGCCGAGTGGCGCGCGGTCCTGCGCGAGGCCTTCACAAGGGCGATACGCGAGTACGGCAAGGAGGACGAGCTGCCGGTGGAGGCAGTGACGGCACTGACGGTGACCTTTGCGCTCGGCTACATGCTCGAGCGCCTTTCCGGGATCCGCGAGGGGCACGAACCCCTGCTGACCTGGATCGATGGATGGATCGAGTCGCTCGAGCGGGGAAAGCCAGATGGGCAACGCAAGAGCAAGCGCGCCAGCCGGCGCGTTCGCCACAGCAGGCGCCGGGTCCGCTAGCCGCGAGCAGACGCGCGCCCGCGACCCTGACGTGACGGGCTTCGTCGACCGCGGCGGTGTGCGTGTGTACTGGGAGTCCTGCGGCGAGGGTGAGCCGGCAATCCTCTTCCTCCCCACCTGGTCGATCATCCATTCGCGCTGCTGGAAGGCGCAGATCCCGGACTTCGCGCGCCGGACGCGCGTGCTCACCTTCGACCCCCGCGGAAACGGCAAGTCGGATCGACCGGCGGCCGACGAGGCCTACGCCGAAAAGGAATTCATGGGGGACGCGCTCGCGGTCCTGGACGCGAATGCCGTCGACCGGGCGTTCATCGTCAGCCTCTCGCGAGGGGCCCAGCGGGCAATGCTGCTCGCTGCCGAGCACCCCGAGCGCGTCCTCGGCGCGGTCTTCATCGATCCGTTCTTCCCGGTGAGCCTCGTCCGGTCACTGCACTGGAGGGTGATGGGCCACCCCCGGGTGCTGCCGATGATGATGAAGCGCCCGTTGACCACCCGCGGCTTCGGCAAGTTCAACGCGGAGCACTGGAGGGCGGACTGGAAGGACTTCGTCGAGTGGTGGCTGGCGAAGAACTTCAACGAGGGGCACTCGACCAAGCAGATCGAGGATGGCATCGGCTGGGGCCTGGAGACCGATGGCGAGACGGCGATCGCCTTCTCCCGCGGGGCCGTGCTCACCCCGAGCGCGTCCTCGGCGCGGTCTTCATCGATCCG
>CAZDSB010000271.1:0-5773 GCA_964507515.1 uncultured Myxococcaceae bacterium | reverse complement strand
TCGGCCCGCACAGGAGGTAACGAGCGCCGGTGGCAATCGAGTGACGGACGCGTGAAAGCTCTGCTTGCCAGCGGGGTTACACGATCGTCACCCGGCAGACCCGGGCGGATTCAGACCGGCGGAACGGCTGCTTCAGCGCTGCTGGATTCGCGTTCCAGCAGGGCGGTTCGTGATTCCGTTGGCATGCGATCGAGACGCAGGAGATCCGGGAAGAGGCGGCTCCACGTCAGGACGACGAGCAAGGTTCCGAGGCCGCCGGCGAGGACGGCGCGGATCGGGCCGAGCCACTGCGCGGTGAGGCCGGACTCGAATTCGCCGAGCTCGTTGCTGGCGCCGATGAAGAGCATGTTCACCGCGTTCACGCGGCCGCGCATCTCGGGCGGGGGCGAGATCTGCACCACGGTCAGCCGGACGAAGACGCTCAGCATGTCGGCGGCGCCCATCACCACGAGGAGCACCACCGAGAGCCAGAGCGCGCGGGAGAGGCCGAAGCCGACGGTGGCCACGCCGAAGATGGCCACGCCGAGGAGCATCGTCCGCCCCACCCGCCGCTTGAGCGGATGGGCGGCGAGGTAGAGCCCGACCGCGCCGGCGCCGATGGCCGGGGCGCTGCGGAGGATGCCGAGCCCCCACGCGCCGGTGTGAAGGACGTCCTGGGCGAAGACGGGCATCAGTGCGACCGCGCCGCCGAGCAGCACGGCGAACATGTCGAGCGAGATGGACCCGAGGACGACCTTGTTGTGCCAGATGTAGCGAACGCCGGCGAGCACCGTGGACCAGGACGCAGCGCGCTTCTCCATCCGGCCGGTCCGGGTCTTCACGCCGACGAGCACGAGCACGTCGATCACCGCGAGTCCGGCGGCGAGGAGGTAGACCGGCTCGGGATTGCCGAGGATCGCGTAGAGTCCGCCGCCGAGCGCGGGGCCGACCACGGTGGCCACCTGGAAGGTGCTCGAGTTCCAGGCGACCGCGTTCGTGAAATCGGCCTCGGGCAGGAGCGACGGCATCAGCGCCTGCGCGGCGGGGGCATTGAAGGCACGCGCGCATCCGAGGAGCACCAGCACGCCAAAGATCGGCACCGGCGTGCGGATGCCGGTGATCGCGAGCCAGGCGAGGAGCCCCGAGCAGAGGCCGAAGGCGAGGTGGCAGAGCAGCACGACCCGGCGCCGGTCGAAGCGGTCCGCCGCGTGGCCGGCGGGCAGGGTGAGGAACAGCGGGGGAAGGAACTGGGCCAGGCCGACGTAGCCGAGGTCGAGCGGGCGCTTCGTGAGCGCGTACACCTGCCAGCCGACGGCGACGTTGACCATCTCGAGGCCGAGGATGGAGAGCAGCCGCGAGCCGACGAACCGGCGGTAGTCCAGCGAGCGGAACGCACGGAGGGCGTTCGAGCGGAGGAGGGTGGTCACGGAAGGGGCGAGACGGGCTTCCCACGCGAGGAGGCGTCCTCGCAAGGCACAGTCCGGTCATCGTCCCGATGCGTCTAGCGCAGGGAAAGCCAGGGGCTGGTGACGCGGACGACCTGCCAGGTGCCCTGGCGATGCTCGAGCTCGAGCATCCCGGCGCTGCCGAGGACGACGCCCACGTCCACGCGGGCCTGGTCCCCGGCCACCTGGGGTGGGCCGATGGAGAGGATGGCGGAGGGCTCGGCGCGGCAGTCGCTCCGGTCGACGGAGAGGCGGCTGGCGAGCGGGGCGAGTCGCTCGAGGACCTTCGCCGGGTCTCCGGCCCGGTCGAGCTCGACGCAGACGGTGCCGCGCGCGCGCGTCGATTCGTCGACGTACCTCGTGATGGCGAACTCGGCGGCGGCCGCGACCGGCGACGTCGTGGCCGGGGTACTCGGGGTGGCGTCCGGCGCGGCGCGAGCGGTCTCCGGTGCCGTGGGTCCGGAGTTGGCGCAGGCGAGGGCGAGGGCGGCGATGCCGAGCAGCAGGGATCTCATGCGCCGAGTGTCCACCCGCGCGGAGGCCGCGTCGAAATCCTGGCCGCTGCCTATCGCGACCGGGCCCCTCGCAGGAAGGCGAGCATCTCGCCGGGACCGACGTAGCCGACCGACCGCGGAGCGTCACGGTCGCAGCCGCGCGGCGCGCAAACCAGGACCGCCGGAAGGGCCTCGACGCCGAGCGTCCTCAGGCGCGCTTCGTCCGGGCCGTCTGCCTGGGTGAGGTCGATTCGAAGCGGCACGAACCCCTCCTGGACCTCGTTCCGGACGGCGGCATCCGACCAGGTGTTCCGGTCGAGCAGCCTGCAGCCCGCGCACCAGTCCGCCCACGCATCGATCAGCAGCCCACGCCCCGTCCGGACGGCCTCTGCCCGCGCGCCGGCCTCGTCCGTTCGCCAGCGGATCGGGACCGGGCCGCGGTGCTCCCCAGAGACGAGCAGGGCAACGACCAGTGTTCCTCGCGTGATCACCGCCGAGGACCCGCCTCGGCCAGCGTCTTCCCGAGCGGTGCGAACTCCTCCGCGATGAAGTCCTTCGCGTCGTGCCCGGTGATGTGGACCCAGAGGGCCCCCCCGGGCTGCGGCTCGAGCGTGAGCCCGTAGCTCAGCGGCTGGCAGCACTTCGCCTCGATGTCCAGCCACTCTCCCAGCTCCTTCAGGACGGCTCGATCGAACCGATACGCGTAGCCGTCGGGCAGCTCCTTGCGTTCGCGGAGCGCGCTGACGAGGAGCGGGATCAGCTGATGATCACGCGCCCGGTCTGCCGCCGTGAGGGCGGCAAGGTTGCAGTGGGCGCGAGCTTCCGGAGCAGGGGGCGCGGCCAGCGCCGAGGCGAGCATGCACAGCGTGCAGAGAACGAGCTTCATGGCGGTTCCTGGGGTGAGGGTGTCAGGGGACTAGCCACCTGCACCCGGTCCCGTGACTCAGCTCCGCTGCACCCCGGCGCGCAGGGCAACCGGCGCCGACCCCGCGAGGACTCCGATGACCATTCCCATCACGCCGCCACCTCCGGCGACGGTGCACCCGAGCGTTCCGACGAGCGCGGTGGTGGTCACTGCCACGATCCAGAACGGAAGCCGGTGCTCCTCCTCGAGCGCGCGCCGTGAGACGAACCAGCCCGCGGCCACTCCCGAGAGAAACGAGGCAGGCACGCAGGGATCGATCCCTGCTCCACGCGGCAAGAGCTCCCAGGTCCGGATGAGCAGCGGAAGAAGAAACGCCGGGAGCCCGGCCACCACGCCGATCCGGAATGCCCGCGCCCACCGGTCGTGCAGCATGGACAGCACGAACCCTGCCATGGCGAGCACCAGGCCCAGGCCGAGGACCAGCCCCGCCGGCCGGCCGATGAGGTGTGCGACGACGAGCAGTGCCAGGACCAGGACGACGGTCCGGGCCGCCCACCGGGCGCGACCGAGCTCGTAGAGCCAGCGCCCGCGGCGCGCGAGGGCCTGCTCAGTGATCGGAGCCATGGGTCTGTCTCCAGGCGGCGCGAACGCGCTCCACCGCGCGCTGCAGACGCTTGCGAAAGGCGGAGTCCCTCCGGACCGGAGGCGCCGATCCGAGCGCACGCTCGAGGGTCTCGCGATCGATCGGGCGGAGCGTGTGCACCAGGGCCCGGAGCTCGGCCCCGAGATCCGAGCGGATCGCGGTCTCCTCGGGGGAAGGGTCCACCGCGGGCACGGTGGCGAGCGCGTGGAGGTCGTGGTCCTCGGCGCGGCGCGCCCGCCGGTTGATGAGCGATCGACACTCGAACGCTGCGATGCCCAGAGCCCAGCCGACCGCGTCTCCGTCGGACTGGAAGTCGGTCGCATGGAGGAAGAGCTTCATCAGTGCTCCCTGCGCGGCATCGTCGGCGAGGGCCTCGTCCCGGAGGACGCGCCCGCAGAAGGTCCGGAGGAGAGGCCACAGGCTCGCGAACACACGCTGGAAGGCAGACCGGTCGCCTCGCGCCAGCGCCGCCATCGCTTCCTGAACTCTTTGCCGCTCCGCGCCGTCCACCGAGGCCTGCCGGGGATCGAGACACTCCTCGACACCCTGTCTAGCCACGAGCCTCGCTCGGTGTGACCGCCGAGACGAGCTTGTGCGCGTTCACGAGCGTGTGCCGCTCGGGTTCGGTGACACCGGTGTCCGTGAAGCACTGATCGAGCGTTCCCGGCGCGAAGGGCCACGCCTGGATGAGGATCGAGTGCCCCTTCCAGGTCGTCGGAACCTTCAGCTCGACCGAGATCCTGTGCTTCTTCGCGGGCGACCTCGCTTGATCCGACGGTGTCTGGACGAGGACGAGCGCCTCGTTCCCGCACATCGACAGCACGAGGGCGAGGGCTACTCCGAGCATCGGGTCGTGCCCCGACCGACGACCGTCAGGCCGCCGTGAGCCGCGCCTGCCGGAGCCGCTCGGCCCCGTCCAGGAACGTCCACTGCGCCTGCGACGAGCGCTCCACCGCCGCCCGAGCCGCCTCGAGCGAGGCACCCTGTGCCAGGCACCGCTCGATGCCCTCGAGGAGCCCCCGCGCATGGTGCACGTCCAGCTCGCCGTGGAGCCGGAAGAACCGCAGCGCCGCCGGCGAGTCCACCCCGTAGCAGCGGAGACCCTTCTCCTTCGTGTCCGCCACCCGCGCCGTCTGGACCTCGTACGCCCAGAGCGCCGCCAGCGCCGTCACCTCGTCCTCGCCCACCAGCGCCGCCAGCGACTCGGCCGCCGCTCGCGTCTCGGGCAGCGGAGGCGACTCCGCCGCGGCACCCACCGCCGCCCCGAACGTCTCCCACAGCCGCGCGTGCGCGACGCCGGTCCGTCCCTCCTCGTCGTCGAGGTTGCGCTGCAGCTCGGCCTCGGTCTCCGTGTCCCGCGACAGCGACCGCGCGCGCCGGAGCAGCTCGGGGAGCGCTGCCACCTGGAAGCGGTACTGCTCGGCGTAGCGCGCGAGGTCCTCGGCCCGCAGGTCGCCGGCGGACCACGCCTGGTAGAAGGGATGGGTGAGGAGGTCGCGCGGAGCGAGCGCCGCCTGCAGCGCCTGCTCGAGGGTCGCGGGAGTCATGAGTGCAATCTCCTGACGTCGTGCCACGGTGTGGCGGCGGACCCTAGCAAGGTCGGCGGACGGCTTCAGCGAAAGGTGACGGCCGTCTCGTCGTGGATGCCGTCGTCCGATTCGTCGACCGCGTCCACCAGGCCCGTTCCCAGCGGGGCCGTCGCAGCCATCACCGGGAGCGCAGCCTCGGACGCTCGCTCCACCTGGGCGGGAATTCCCTCCGGCGGCGTCAGGACCACCGGCGCTGGCGTCGGATGCGCCGAGCCGTCGAGGTGCCGGAGCGGCTCGATGCTCGGGCGCCCTCCCGCCGGCGGTAGCCCCGAGTGCCGCCGCGCCGCCTCGATCAGCGCCGAGTGATGGCGGTACTTGGCCTCGAGCAGCTTGTGCACCAGCAGGGGTCCTCCGGGAACGCGCCGCGCGGTGAGTGCCTGCGTCGCCCGGCGGACCGAGTAGCGCACCCGGCGGATCTGCACCCGCCATCCGCGCGGCGTCCAGGTGAAGAGCCCGTAGGCCGGACGGACATCGCCGTCACGCGGGATGCCCGCTGACGCGACGTCCGCGAGCAGCATCCGCCCGAAGCGCCGCCGGTAAGGGAAGTGAAGGTGCCCGAACGCGCACGCCGCAGCGTCCAGGTGCGCGAAGAACCGCCGCAGCGCCGCGTCGTCGAGCGTCGGATCCACCGACTCCTCGAGGTTCCGCGGGTTCGCGTGGCAGACGTACAGGTCCTGCCCGCGGCGCGGCGAGAAGCGAATGCTGAAGGGGAGCTCGCCGAGCTTCCGCGTCCACTCGGGGCCCAGCTGGTCACGGGT
>CAZDSB010000270.1:0-10441 GCA_964507515.1 uncultured Myxococcaceae bacterium | reverse complement strand
GTTCCACACCGACGAGGGCGTCGTCCGCGTGGTCGACGCCATGCCCATCCGCACGCGTTGGCCGGATCTGGTGCGCTCGGTCGAGGGCGTGAAGGGCCGCGTCCCCATGCGGATGGAGCTCGTCATCCGCTTCGACTTCGGCTCCATCGTCCCCTGGGTGCGACAGGTGGGGCAGAACACGCTCCTCGCCGTCGGCGGCCCCGACGCGCTCGAGCTGCGCACCCGCGTGCCCACCCGCGGCGAGGGGATGACCACCGTCGCCGACTTCGAGGTCTCCGAGGGCGAGAAGATCCCCTTCCTCCTCACCTGGCACGCGAGCCACGAGCAGCCGCCGACTCCGGCCGATCCGCTGAAGCAGCTGGATCTCACCCAGCGCCACTGGCAGCAGTGGTCGGACCGCTGCTCCTACCGGGGTGAATGGCGCGAGGCCGTCGTCCGCTCGCTCCTGACCCTGAAGGCCCTCACCTACGCGCCCACCGGCGGCATCGTCGCCGCGGTCACCACCTCGCTTCCCGAGTGCATCGGCGGCGTGCGCAACTGGGACTACCGCTACTGCTGGGTCCGCGACGCGACGCTCTGCCTCTACGCGCTGCTGCAGGGCGGCTACCACGAGGAGGCGCAGGAGTGGCGCGACTGGCTCCTCCGCAGCGTCGCCGGCAGCCCGGACGACCTCCGCACGCTCTACGGCGTCCGGGGAGAGCGCCGGCTCCCCGAGCTCGAGCTGTCCTGGCTCCCCGGCTACGAGAACAGCAAGCCGGTGCGGGAGGGCAACAAGGCCGCGGACCAGCTCCAGCTCGACGTGTACGGCGAGCTCATGGACGCGATGTACACGGCCCGGCGCGTCGGCCTCACCAACAACGAGAACGCCTGGCGGGTGCTCCGCATCCAGATGGAATGGCTGGAGAAGAACTGGGGCCAGCCGGACGAGGGCATCTGGGAGGTCCGCGGGCCGCGCCGGCAGTTCACCCACTCCAAGGTGATGTGCTGGGTCGCGCTCGACCGTGCCGTGAAGATGGTGGAGCAGTTCGGGCTCCAGGGCCCGGTCGAGCGCTGGCGCACCGTGCGGGAGCGCATCCACGCCGAGGTCCTCGAGAAGGGATGGAACCCGGCCCGAGGCAGCTTCACCCAGTTCTACGGAAGCGACGCGCTCGACGCGAGCCTGCTCCTCATTCCCCAGGTGGGCTTCCTCCCTGCGAAGGACCCGCGGGTGGTGAGCACCGTCGATGCGATCCAGCGCGAGCTGGTCCGCGACGGATTCGTCCTCCGCTACCACACCGAGAACACCGGTGTGGATGGGCTCCCACCCGGCGAGGGCGTCTTCCTGCCCTGCAGCTTCTGGCTCGCGGACGCGCTGGCGATGCTCGAGCGGCACGACGAGGCACGCGAGCTCTTCGAGCGGCTCCTCTCGCTGCGAAACGACGTGGGGCTGCTCAGCGAGGAGTACGATTTCCGCGCGCGCCGGCTGGTGGGCAATTTTCCACAGGCGTTCAGCCACATCGCGCTCGTGGACACGGCGTCCAACCTCGGGCGCCTTCCCGAGGCCCCCGGAGAGCACCGCGGCGACGGACGCGGCCGAGGGAAATCGCAGTGATGGATCGCGGTCTCTCGTGACAAGCTAGAGCGCCTGACCCGTCGGTGACGCCCACGCTCTCCGCCAACCGTCTCGCCGCGCTCGTCCTGCTCCTCGCCGCCGCGCCCGCGAGCGCTCGCATCGCCGTCCTGCCTCTGAGCGGGCCACGGAACCACACCCTCGAGCGCCAGCTCTCGTCCGCCCTGTGCGGACGGATGGGCTGCGTCCCGGCGTCGACGGTGATGACCGGGAAGAAGGTGGACTGGGACAAGGTCCGCCACGCCCGCCTCGAGGGCGTGGTCGTCGGCGGGCTCTCCAAAGCCACCCGGCCACAGGTCCTCGAGGTGAGCTTCCTCACACCCGACACCCAGCGCGCCTGGCGCGAGCGCTTCACCGTGGTGAACGGAAGGATCTCCTCCACGAACCTGTCGCAGATCCGTGACGGGGTGTACGCGGCGGCACGCGCGACCCCGGCGCCCCGGGGCGAGACGCCCGCCGCACCGGCCGCGGCTGCCGCCGCCACGCCGCCTCCGACGGCGGTCCCCACCCCTCCGCCACCCGCGGGGGCGATCGCTCCGCCGCCCGCCGGCGAGATCGCCCCCCCTCCCGCCGGAGCGGACATCGCCCCGCCCACGTCGGCGGCGGCCGAGGTCGAGGGCCCGCCCCGGCCGGATCTGATGGAGATGGAGATCGCCGTCCAGCTCCTCCACCGCACCTGGAGCTACTCCGGCTACGACCCGTCCGGAGGCCTGAGGACGTACACCCTCTCGTTCTTCACCCAGCCGAGGGGCCGATTCGGCATCTACCCGCTCCGGACCGCCCAGGGGCTGTTCGCCTCGGCAGGGCTCGAGGTCGCGGGCGCGGTCGGGCTCGGAACCGTCATCGTCGGCAACGACCCGGCGCAACCCCGGTTCCCCATCAACCTGTGGTGGCTCGATGCCGGTCTCAGGACCCGCCTGCGTCTCGGGAGCTGGATCCTTGGACCGGCGGTTGGTTTTCGTTTGTCACATCAGTCGGTCAACCCGAACTCGGCCGGTGCGACCCTCGACGGCGTGCCCACGGTGGACGCAAAGGCGGTGCGCCTCGGTCTCGAGATCGGGGGCCCCATCGCCGGGTCCTTCGGCCTCACCGCCGAGCTCAACTATCTGCTGGTGCTCTCCACCGGGCTGGACACGGCCACCTTTCCGGACCAGAGCGCCGGACCGGCCTTCGAGGGAAGGTTGGGTGTGACCTGGCAGGTGTCACGTCCACTCCGTCTCTTCCTGGCCGGAACGTTCTCGCAGGAGAGATACACCCTGAACGCCTCCGGCAGCGCGGATGCGGCACAGGCCTCGGTCTTCGGAGGGGAGCTGGGGCTCCGCGTGGGGTTCTGACGGATGGCTCAGCCTCCGGGCAATGAAGGGGCGGACCCCTCTCCGAGCCCTCCGCGCTAGAGTCCCCCATGAACATGCTCAAGACGAACCGTCTCCTGTCGTTGCTTCTCCTGGCCACCCTCCCGGCAGTCGCCAGCGCCGCCCTCAAGGCGCGTGCGCCGGCGCAGATCGCGTTCGTCGCGCTCGGGCCAGCCGGGCTCCGCATCGAGGGCAAGTCCAACGACCTCCAGGTCACGGATCGACCCGATGCGCTGGTGGTCACGGTGCCACTCTCCAAGCTCGAGACCGGCATCTCGCTGCGCGACCACCACATGCAGGAGAAGTACCTCGAGTCGCAGAAGTACCCGAACGCGCAGCTGGCGGTGGCCCGGAACGCGATCAAGTTCCCGGCAGCGGGCCAGACCACCGAGGGCACCGTTCCGGCGACGCTCGCCCTGCACGGGAAGTCGAAGACGGTCCCGGTGCACTACAAGGCGTCGCGCAACGGCAACGCCTACGACGTGAAGGGCGACCTCAAGGTCGACTTCCGCGAGTTCGGAATCGAGATTCCCAACTACCTCGGCGCCACCGTGAAGCCGCCGGTGGACGTCAACGTCGCCTTCGTCCTGGATGAGAGTTAGCCGCCGCGGCGGTCCGCTCACTCTTGCAGTCGCGGCCCTGCTGATGCCGGGAGCCGCGAGCGCCTACCCGTGGATGATCCGCCACGGGTACAGCGGATGCGGCGTGTGCCACATCGACCCCTCGGGCGGGGGACTGCTCACCGACTACGGACGGGCGCAGTCGGACCTCCTGATGGCGACCCGGTGGAGCGGCGAGAAGACCGAGGAGGCGAGCCCCACCGCGGACTTCGGCTTCGGGCTGTTCAAGCTCCCCGAGTGGTTGTTCCTCGGATTCAGCTACCGCGGAGGTGAGCTGGTCGCCCGCTCGACCACCAACGACTCCTCCGGCCAGCAGCAGAGCACGGCCACCGACCGCCGGTGGGTGCACATGGTGGCGGACCTGCGCGCCGGGTTGCGCATCGGCCGCTTCCGAGCATCGGGCACCATCGGATGGTTGCCCTACCCCGCGTCGCCCATCAGCGTGACGTCGAAGGACCAGAACAACATCGTCGCCCGCGAGTTCTGGGTGGGATGGGAGCTGGGAGACGAGGTGGGACTCGTCCGGGCGGGGCGCATCAATCTTCCCTTCGGGCTGCGAAACGTCGAGCACACCGCGTGGATCCGCTCGGCCACCCGGACGGACATCAACGAAGACCAGCAGTACGGCGTATCGTTCCTGCTCGCCGGCGAGACGGTGCGCGGCGAGATCATGGCCATCGCCGGCAACTACCAGCTGAAGCCGGATGACTACCGGGAGCGGGGCTACTCCGGATACTTCGAGGTGATGGTCGCTCCCTCGACGGCGGTGGGGTTCAGCAGCCTGGTCACCCGGGCGGACCGCGGCCTCTCCACCGGCGTTCCAACGCTGCGCCAGTCGCACGGCGCGTTCCTGCGCTGGGGAATCATTCCCCAGCTCGGGCTCCTCGCGGAAGCAGACGTCATCCTCCAGCAGCGCCTGGGGAGCGGTGTGCTCGAGACCGGCGCCGCCACCTGGACCCAGCTGGACTGGGAGCCCATCCAGGGCCTGCACCTCATGCCGGCGTTCGAGACCTGGAGGCAGTACGGCGACACGACCGGCCTCGCGACCGGGGAGTGGCTCACCCTGGACTGGTTCCCCTGGAGCCACGTGGAGCTGCGGTTCGACCTCTTCATCCGCCAGCAGCCGCAGAGCAATAGCTCGACGAACAGCATTGGTGCCCTCTTCCAGGTGCACGTCCTCCTGTGAGATGCCTCCGGTCGGGATGGAAACCGGGCGGCACAGGCCACTTCTCAAGAGGATGCTCCTCGGCGGCGGGACCGCGCTCGCGTTCCTGCTCCTCGCCGTCCTCGGGCTGGCGCTCGGCAGCCTCCTGACGCCGGGGGAGCTGTCGAGGCCCGAGCCCGAGCCGCCGCCCGTCACGCGCCCCCCCCCTCCGCCGGTCGCCGAGTCCGCGCCACCCCCGCCCCGTCCACCCCCTCCCGCGCCGGTCGCGGTCTCCCCGCCCCCCCCGGCGCCGACGCCCGCGCCGCGACCGCTGCTGCCTTCGCCCGCTCCGCTCGCCTTCCCCGCGCGGCTCAAGGCCCGCCGGGAGATCCTCCGCGACATCAGCGCCCTCAAGGACGAGCTCGCGCGCTGCCCCGGCGACAAGGTGAAGACGGCACCCGGCGGGCGCGCCGCGGTGGTGCTGGACGCGGTGGCCGAGGCAGGCGCGGTGCGCGTGGTGAGCAGCCGCCTCGAGGCCGATGGCCCGGTGAACGACCAGTTCGTGTCCTGCGCGCGCTCGTTGCTGGAGGGGAAGCGCCTGGTGGTCACCGGGACCAGCGCCGGTCAGCGCTTCCGGGTGTTCATCCCGCTCGGGCCGTACGGGAACTCCCTGTCGCTCCCAGCCGCCACGCTCGCCGACGCCGAGTAGAGCCCTAGAGCCGCCAGGCCAGCAGCATGCCCCCGCTCAGGTACGTGTCGGTGGCGCCGCCCGCCACCTTCGGGTCGCCCGGCTCGGGGTTGAAGCTGAAGCCGTAGCGCTGGAGCGTTCCGAGGATCCGGATCTCGAACGAGGAACCGAGCGCCACCCCGATGCCGACGTTGGCGTCCACGCCCATCCCCGACTGCCGGGGGAACCAGGCTGCGCTGCCGAGCTCTCCCACCGCGAAGAGGTGTCGGTACGACGCTCCCCCGAGGAGCGAGACCGGACCGAAGAGCGAGAATCGAAGGTCGACGCCCGCCGCGAGCGCGGAGTAACCGACGTCGGGAATGTCGGGCTTGGGATTGGACGCCGTCCCCGAGATGGTGAAGCCCTGCCGCTCGAAGCGCGCCTCGAGCCCCACGTGGGACTTCTCACCGATGAGGAACCGGTAGCCGAGCCCGGCGCCCCAGGCCAGCGCCTGCGTCGGGAAGCTGTTCCCGGCCTGGTCCTTCGACTGGAGGCCCACCGACATCGCGATGTGCCCGGTGAGGTATCCGCGGCCACCGAACAGCGGCGACCAGGTCAGGTCCACAGCCGGAGCGACCGCGGCACCCAGCGAGTAGCCCTGCAGCGTCTGGTAGAGGTCGTCGTTGTAGGTGAAGTTCCGGGTGAAGAGCGCCGCGCCGGCGGCGATGTCCAGCACCGGCCGCTCGGAGTCGCGGGCCGAGGACTGAGTGCTCACGCTCGAGCCGACCACGCCCGGATCCGTCTGCGCCGCGGCGGCCGAGGCGGCGGCGGCCGTGGGGAGCGGCGGCGCCGCGCCGGTCGGAAGCGCCGGTTCGGTTCCCGCGGCAGCCGGGGCAGCGGCGCCCGGAGCGATCTGGGCGGCGGAGGAGGCAGCTGCGGCCGGGGCGGCGGCCACCGCTGCGACGCCTCCCGCCGCCGGCACGGCCTGGAGCGAGCCGGGCTTGGGTGCCTTGGTCCCTTCGAGCGAGCGCTGGAACCGCGGCTTCATCTGCTTGGAGAGCATCTGCCCCAGCGCCTTGGTGTTGGGCGCCTTCCAGGTGGCGTCGTCGACGATGGCGCCGGTCGAGCCGTTGCGCACCTGCACCACCGCGAGCTGGGCGGTCCCCTTGTCGATGGTGGTGACGCGCACCACCGCGTCGAGCTTCATCCCCAGGGCCAGCGCCTGGTACGCCGGGTCGGTCCCGAGCGCGACACCGTACTTCTGCGCTTCCTCCTGGAGGCGGTTGTCGGGGACGGTGACGCCCTTCAGCGCGCCCACCGCCGCCTTGCCGGCGACGGCCGCGCTCGGGCCGGTGGCGAGCACGCCGTAGCGACGCGCGCTCTTCGACGACGACGAGGACTTGGACTTCTTCGACGCGCCCAGGGCCGGCGAGCCGGCCAGCGCGGCGACGAGCAGCACGAGAACGGAGCTCCTCACTCCTGCCCTCCCGCCGCGAGATTCCGCGTCCACTCGATGATGCAGCTGATCTCCCCGTTGGTGAGACCGCCACCGGGGGGCATGGAAGCGCCGCAGGTCGGGCTCGACTGGGTGATCTTTTCCTGGAGGGTGCCACCGTCGACGGTGTCCACCCGGTGCCGCGGTGGACATTCGGTGGTGCTGACGTCGACCAGCCGCGAGCCGGTGTCGACCGACTCGAGGTCCAGGCCGCTCTCGATCACCGCCGCCGAGTGACAGCCGGAGACGCACTTCTTGAGGATGACCTCGGACTTGGCGGGCTTGCCCAGGCTCGGGCAGACGAATCCCGTCACGTTGGATCCGCCGTCTCCGAAGCGGTCAGGATTGTCGAGAGAGCCCGCGCACCCTGCCAGCGCCCAGAGGCAGGCAGCGACGACCACGCGTGGATGGGGCACGAGTGAAACGGTAGACGACCGTCACCCGAGCGGACAATGTGCTCGTGACGCCCACCCGGTCCGGGGAGGTGCCCGGAGTCACCTCACCACTGGCAACTTGAAGGCAGCGGGCTTCGCGACCGGAGCGCGGCTCAGCTCGGCCGCGCCCATTCCTGCGCGCTGACCCTCGAAGGTCGCCCGTGGATCGCGAGCCGACCGCTTTCCGGCCTGGACCACCGCCAGTCGCGTGGCCAGCGCACCCGCCAGCGTGAGCACTACCGCGATCCGCTCGCGCCCCCGCAACTTGTTGCCCAGCCCCGATGCGACCAGTCCCGCGGCGGTGAGCACCAGTCCCGCGCGCCAGAGCGCTCCGGTGGCGCCGGTGCGCAGCGGCTCGGTCACTCGCCGTGCCCGTGGCGCGGAGCGCTCCATGGCCACCATCGCAGCGAGGGCCACGACCTTGCCGACGCTGCCGTACCAGTGCGTCACGCGTCGCGAGGCGCCCGAGTCCGGGAAGAGCTCGAGCACCGCGCCGGCGCTCGCCATCCCCGAGCCCACGAAGAGCACCGGCAGCTCCCGTCGCGCGGCCTGCCAGACCGGCACGGCGGTGTTGGCGAGGAGCACGCCGGTGTAGCCGGCCAGCAGCGCGCCGAGCCCACCCCCGGCCGCGATGCCCACCCGCCCCGCGGCGCCGAGCGGGCCGCGCCTGCTCCCCAGGAGGAAGCCCGCGCCGTTGGCGGCGCCCGAGAGGGTGAGGATCCACGAGCCCATGCTCATCGGCGAGGTGGGCCGGAACACCCGCAGCATGTTGAAGAACCGGCTCGGCCGTCCGAGGTCGGCGATGAGCAGACCTGAGCCGAGGAGGTCCCCGACGAGGCCGAGGGTGCGGCAGCGGGTCTCCAGCCGCTCGAGCGTGGGGCCGCCCGCGACCAGCGACGCGGCCCCGAGCGCGCTCGCCGCGCCGGCAAGTCCTCCCACGAAGAGGTACGCCGGGACGGTCCAGATCCACACCGGCTCCTGGAGCACCGGCAGGCCGTAGTACGTCGGCGAGCCGGCGGCCGCATCGACGTGCGTGGGCGCGAGGTGACCCGGATGGGGCTCGGGCGTACGCACGCGCTGCGCGGCGCCCTCTCCCTGCAGGAGCCCCAGGGAGGGATCCACCTCGCGACCATCGGTCCGACGTCCGAGCTCGCCTGGACCGAGGAACGGGACGGGGTTCACGGGCGCCGTCGTCATCGGATACTCCGGCTCCGCGCGAGCAGCGCGCCGGCCAGCGCGGTGAGGAACATCCCGGCCGCGGCGACCCCGGCGAAGGCCCAGCTCTCCCGCCCCTTCACGGTGGGGACCACCGGATCGGGCGGCAGGTTGTAGACCTCGGGGCGGTCCAGGAGGAGGAAGAAGGCGTTGAGCCCGCCGGTCCCGGGCTGGCTCTGCGCGTCCTGACCGTAGAGCTGCGCGCCTGCCACGCCGCGCTGCTGCAGCTCTTCGAGGCGGCGCCCGGCACGGATCCGGAGCTCCTCCACGTCACCGAACTGGATGCTCTCCGTCGGGCAGCTCTTTGCGCAGGCGGGGGTCATCCCGTCCGAGAGCCGGTCGTAGCAGAGCGTGCACTTCCAGGCCCGTCCGTCGTCATCGCGCCGGTCGATGACCCCGAAGGGGCAGGCAGCCACGCAGTAGCCGCAGCCGTTGCACACGTCGGGCTGCACGTAGACCGAGTCGAACTCGGTGCGGATGATGGCCCCGGTCGGACACGCCTCCAGGCACCCGGCGCGCTGACAGTGCTTGCAGACGTCGGACTCCATCAGCCAGCGCATGCCGAAGCCGGAGGACCCGTCCTCCGGGCCCTGGGCAACGCCGCCGACCAGCGCCTCGGGCAGCGTCTGCTCCACGAACGCCACGTGGCGCCAGGTGCTCGCCCCGAGGTGGCCGGTGTTGTCGTAGGAGTTCCCGCTGAAGAAGAGGCCGTCGGCCGGCAGCTGGTTCCACTGCTTGCACGCGACCTCGCACGCCTTGCAGCCGATGCAGAGCGAGGTGTCGGTGAAGAATCCCTTCGCGGCGGCCATCAGGGCCCCTCCTGCCTGGGCGTGGGGTGCTTCGTCCCGACCTGCGGCAGGTCCCGGCGCGGATCGCCGCCATCCGGGGACGACGGCGTCGAGGGGCGCCCGCCGTCGTCGCGCTGGCCGGACCGGATGTCCGCGGTGAGCGCCTTGCTCTCCATGATGCTGACGTTCGGGTCGGCCACGAAGGCCAGCAGCTCGTTGGCGCTGTCACCGGTGGTCCGCCCCACGGAGCCCCAGTGCCAGGGAACGCCGATGGTGTGCATCGTCCTGCCACGGATCTGCAGCGGACGGACCCGTTGCGTCACCAGGGCACGGGCCTCGATCGCGCCGCGCGCGGTGCTCACCGTGACCCAGCCTCCGTGGCGGATGCCCCGGAGCCTCGCCAGCTCGGGCGAGATCTCCACGAACATCTGGGGCTGCAGCTCGGAGAGCCACCACAGCCACCGGCTCATCCCGCCCGCGGTGTGGTGCTCGGTGAGCCGGAACGTCGTGAGGATGAACGGGTACGCCGGGTCGTCCCAGGCCCGGTGGTACCGGTTGTCGGCCCGCCGGTACTCGAGCCGCGTCGGATTGCACTGCTGGCCGTAGAGCGCGTTCTTCGCCACCGACTCCAGCGGCTCGTAGTGCGTCGGCAGCGGCCCGTCGATCAGCCCGGTGGGCGCGTAGAGCCAGCCGCGCCCGTCCGAGTTCATCAGGAACGCGGTGTCCCCGCCGATGCTCGCCAGCCCCACCGACCCGCGAGGGGCGCGGTACGACGGTTCCCGGTCGGCGATGATGTCCGGCACGTCCTCGCCGGTCCACTTGCGCTTCGACGCGTCCCACCAGACCAGGCGCTTGCGCTCGCTCCAGGGCTTGCCGTCGAGGTCGGCGGAGGCGCGGTTGTACATGGTGCGGCGGTTGGCCGGCCAGGCCCAGCCCCAGTCCGGAGCCACCCAGCTCTGCTCGCGCGCGGGCTTCCTCCGCGCGGTCTGGTTCACTCCGTCGGCGAAGCAGCCCGAGTAGATCCAGCAACCGCAGGCGGTGCTCCCGTCACCCTTCAGCGCGGTGAAGCCTGACACGGGCTTCCGTTCCGGCCAGGTGTAGCCGTTGATCTCGGTGA
>CAZDSB010000269.1:0-5069 GCA_964507515.1 uncultured Myxococcaceae bacterium | reverse complement strand
GGCGGCAAGAGCCTCCCGGTCACCGAATCGATCCGCACCTTCCTCCAGCTGTCCTACGCGCTGCGCGCCGCGCACGCCTCCGGTCTGACGCACCACAACCTCAAGCCGGAGAACGTCCTGTACGACGCCTACGGCAACGCGCGGCTCGGCGACTTCGGGCTCTCCCGGGTGATCGAGGTCGAGCCGGGCAAGGGGCTGCCCCAGGTCTTCGTCGGGACGGGCTCGCTGAGCTATCTCGCTCCGGAGCTCATCACGCGGAAGGACGCGGGGCCGGCGTCGGACGTCTACGGGCTCGGCATCCTGCTCTACGAGATGCTGACCGGTGGCATTCCGGGGCGTCGCTCGCCGCTGCCCTCAGAGGTGAACTCCGAGGTGCCGAGCAAGCTGGACCCCATCTTCGACAAGATGACGCAGGACCGCCGCGATTCGCGCTACCCGGACTTCGACGCGATGCTCGACGAGTTCTACGGAGCCTTCAGCGACGGGGAGTTCCTGCACCGCGGCGACCTGGTCCTCTCCTCCGAGTCTCCCGGAACCTGACCGGATGGGAGCGATGGCCGGGGTCGACGCCGAGCTGCTCAGCGGTGCGCGGCTGCTGGCCTCCGGAACGTGGCGCGCCTCGCACGAGGCCTTCGAGACGGCCTGGAGGCGGAGCCACGGCGAGGGCCGTGACCTGCTCCAGGCGCTGGCCCAGCTCGCGGCCGCGCTGCTGAAGTGGAGCGACGGCCACCTCGAGCCCGCGGCCACCATCCTCGGACGGGTGCGGCGTCGGCTGCAGGGGCTGCCCTCGCGCGTGTCGCGGGTGGACGTGGAGACGCTGGAGTCCACGGTGCTCGAGCTCCAGGAACGGCTCGCACTCCGGGAGCCGGCGCCGGGACAGGTGAGGGTCCCGCTCGAGGACCGCGCGGAGGCCCCGGCGGACCGGGTGGCGGTGGGCGCCCCGTGCCCCTACTGCGGGGAGCGGGTGACGGTGCACGTCGAGCCCACCGGGATGTCGACGGAGCAGTACGTCGAGGACTGCCCGGTCTGCTGCCGTCCCTGGACGGTGAACGTGGAACGGGCTGGGGACCGACCTATGGTGACGCTCGCCCGCGAGGACGACTGAGCGTCCCGGCAGAAGCACGGAAAACGAGCGTTCGACGAAATTCCTGGTCTCGAAGGTGTCAAACACCTCCCCGGACCCGTTCGTTGCGCAACCGCGCGAGATCAGTAATCAATTCTGGAACGGGCACGGTGCGCGGCGGCGCGAATCGCGGGGCGCGGAGGCAGCCCTCTCACGAGGTGCCCCCTCACGAGGTGCCCTCACGAGGTGCCTGGCACCTCGTGGAGTCCCGCGCCACCGGGAAATCGCCGGGGGGGACGGGCGTCTTCGGGGCAGCCTGCCCTGGAGGTGGCTCGTGGTCCGTCCGCTCCTGGTGTCCCTCGCCGTGGTCCTCTCCGTCCCCGCGGCGGCCGAGGAGTGCGTCGTCACCATCGGCCCCCACGACCGGCTGGGGCGGGGGAAGACGGTGGTGGTCGAGGCCGGCGAGTCGCTCGAGAACGCCCTGGCACTCGACGGCGACGTCGTCCTTCGCCGGGGCGCACGGGTCAAGTCCGCCGTGGCCGTGAATGGCAACGTCATCCTCGAGCCGGGCGCCAAGGTGACCGGCAGCGCCGCCTCCTTCGGCGGGCAGATCCGCGTCGCCGAGGGAGCCAAGGTCTCGGGCAGCCGCGTGCAGCTGTCCGACGGCGTCAAGATCCGCGCCGAGAACGGGAAGGACGTGAACCTCGCCCTCTCCGTCGGCGGCGAGAACGTCTCCAGCCTCCTCGTGGCCAAGCTGGTCGAGAAGGCGCGCACCTGTCGGTTCGAGACGGGCAACAGCGGCGAGATCAAGCTCTAGCCCGCCGTCCGGCTAGGCCGACGCCTTCCTTCCCAGCGCGAGCGGCACCCGGAAGAGCTCGAGCAGCGTTTCCACCTCGATCGGCTTTGGCAGGCAGGCGATCGCGCCGGCCTTGAGTGACTGCTCGACCAGCTCGGGGCTGTGGCGCCCGGTCATGGCGATGAGGCGGACCCCCTCGAGCGACTTCCGCGCGCGGATGCGCCGGCACACCTCGAACCCGTCCATGTCCGGCATGTTCAGGTCGATGAGCATGCCGTGGGGCTTCAGCTCCGAGACCAGCAGGAGCGCCTCGACACCGCTCGAGGTGGTCGTGAGCTCCACCTCGATCGCGTGTGACTTGAACGACCGTCGCATCGCATCGAGGACCGGCTTCTCGTCGTCGACCACGAGGATCTTGACCGACGCGCTCCCCAGCTCGTCCGGCAACGGCATCTGGTGAGCGATGAGGAAGCTGCGCAGATCGCCGCCGCGAACCCGCCGGTGCCCTCCCGGGGTCCGGAAGGCGAGCAGGATGCCCCGGTCGATCCACTTGCTCACGGTGGACGGGTCGACCTGCAGAAGCCTGCTGATGTCGTGGGTGGTGTAGAGCTGGTCCATTCGGCCCTTTCCCCCGCTGTTTCCCGCGTAGGCCCAACCACGTCAGGAAGTCGCATCGCCGTCAAGCGGCGCGACACGAGCCGCACCTGCTCGGCTGGACCGGTCGACGGAGCAAAGTTCCTCCGCGCGATGAAAGTTCGAGGCTCCGGTTCAGGACGGACGACGCCCAGGTCAGGTTTGACCGAGGGCCCGCCGGATCGCGACCAGCTGGCCCAGGAGCGTGTCGGCCATCGCCGGAGTCAGCGAGGACGGCCCGTCGCACGGCGCAAGCTCCGGATTCTCGTGCACTTCCATGAAGGTTGCGTCGACGCCCGCCGCCACCGCCGCCCGGGCGAGGACCGGGACGAATTGCCGCTCGCCACCGGTAGCGGTTCCCGTGGCCGACGGAAGCTGCACCGAGTGCGTCGCGTCGAAACACACTGCCAGTCCGGCGTCGCGCATCTGGGCCAGGCCGCGCATGTCTACAATCAGATTGTGGTACCCGAAGGACGCGCCCCGCTCCGTCACCAGAACGTTCGGGTTTCCCGCCTCGGTGGCCTTCCGGGCGGCCTGGACCATGTCCACCGGGGCGACGAACTGACCCTTCTTGAGGTTCACGCCTCGACCCGTCCGCGCCACCGCGACGATCAGATCGGTCTGGCGACAGAGGAAGGCAGGGACCTGGAGCACGTCCACGACCTCCGCGACCGGGCCGACCTGAGCGACCTCGTGCACGTCGGTCAGGACCGGAACCCGGGCCTGCTCCTTCACCCGGCGGAGGATCCGGAGTCCCTCGTTCAGCCCCGGACCGCGGAAGGAAAGTCCGCTCGTCCGGTTCGCCTTGTCGTAGCTGCACTTGAAGACGTACCGGACACCGTGCCGCGCCGCCATGTCGCGGAGCAGCACCGCGTGCCGCAGCGCGTGCTCCTCGCTCTCGATGACGTCAGGGCCGGCGATGACGAGGAGCGGTTGCCCCTCGCCCACCTTCATCCCGGCCAGCTCGATCATCGACGTCCGCCGTCGCGGTGCTCGACCGCGGCGCGGATGAAGCCGCTGAACAGCGGATGCGGCGCGAAGGGCTTGCTCTTGAACTCGGGATGAAACTGGCAGCCGACGAAGTAGGGGTGATCGGGCAGCTCGATCATCTCCACCAGGTTCAGCTCGGGATTGTGCCCGCTCACCACCATCCCGCCATCGGACAGCCGGCTCCGGTAGGCGTTGTTCACCTCGTAGCGGTGGCGGTGCCGCTCGCTCACCTCGTCCTTCCCGTACAGCCGCGCGGCCACCGAGCCGCTCTTCAGCACGCACGCGTACGCCCCGAGGCGCATCGTGCCGCCCTTGTCCTGGATCTGGACCTGCGACTCCATCAGGGAGATGACCGGGTGGGGCGTCCGCTCGTCGAACTCGACCGAGTTGGCGTTCGCCAGCGACAGGACGTCGCGCGCGAACTCCACCACCGCCATCTGCAGGCCGAGGCAGATGCCGAAGAACGGGACCTTTCGCTCGCGCGCGTAGCGGACCGCCGCGACCTTCCCCTCCGTCCCGCGGACTCCGAACCCTCCGGGCACCAGCACCGCGTCGACGTCACCGAGCAGCGCCTGCGCGCCCTGGGACTCGACGTCCTGGCTGTCCACGTACTTCAGCGACACCCGGACGTCGTTCGCGATGCCCCCGTGCATCAGGGCCTCGTTGAGGCTCTTGTAGCTCTCCTTGAGGTCCGTGTACTTGCCGACGATGCCGATGCGCACCTCGCCCTTCTGGGGCGAGTACACCTTTTCCAGAATTCGCTCCCACCGGTCGAGGCGCGGGGCGCGCGACCAGATGTTGAGCACCTCGGAGAGCCGCTCGTCGAGGCCCTGCCGGTGCAGCTCCAGCGGCAACTCGTAGATGCTCTTCACGTCCGGGCTGGTGAAGACGCCGCCTGGATCGACGTTGCAGAACATCGCGATCTTCTGCCGCATCTCCGACGGGACCTCCCGGTCGGTCCGGCAGATCAGGATGTCCGGCTGCACGCCGATCTCCCGCAGCTTCATCACCGAGTGCTGGGTGGGCTTGGTCTTCACCTCGCCGGCGGCCGCGATGTACGGGAGCAGCGTCAGGTGGATGTAGACGACGTTCTGCGGGCCGGCGTCGTAGCGCATCTGCCGGACGGCCTCGAGGAAGGGCAGCGACTCGATGTCGCCGACGGTGCCTCCGATCTCGACGATGATCGCGTCGTGCCCCTCGGCGGCGCTCCGGATGACCGACTTGATCTCGTCGGTGATGTGCGGAATCACCTGCACCGTCTTGCCGAGGTACTCGCCGCGCCGCTCTTTCTGGATGACGGAGTTGTAGATGCGGCCGGTGGTGAAGTTGTTGAGCCGGCTCATGTGCGCCGAGGTGAAGCGCTCGTAGTGGCCCAGGTCGAGGTCGGTCTCCGCCCCGTCTTCGGTGACGTAGACCTCGCCGTGCTGGAGCGGGCTCATCGTGCCCGGGTCGACGTTGATGTACGGGTCGAGCTTGACGTTGGTGACGTCGAGGCCCCGGCTCTCGAGCAGCGCCGCCATCGATGCCGATGCCATGCCCTTGCCCAGCGAGCTCACCACGCCGCCGGTCACGAAGATGAACTTGGTA
>CAZDSB010000268.1:0-6550 GCA_964507515.1 uncultured Myxococcaceae bacterium | reverse complement strand
GAGCCGGAGTGCTCCTCGTCCTCGGGCAGCTGCCGGTCGAGGATGTCCAGCGGATCGTCCGGCGTGCCATCGGGGGCGCCGGTGTCCACCTCGCCGAGCGAGGCGAGGTCGTCCAGGTCACCCTTTCCGAGGATGGGCGTGCCGAGGGTGGGGGCCACCGCCTCGGCCGCCGCGGTGCTGCGCAAGCCGCCGCGCGACGGCGACGCGGCCGCGACGCGGGAGTTCAGGGTGGCCTGCGCCGGGACCGGCGTCTTCCGCCGCGGCGAGACCTCGAGGAACCCATTGAGCCGAGCGAACATGAACAGGGCCTGGTTGATCAGCCCGTCCCGCTCGCTCCCCATCTGCCTCGCCATCTCCTCGAACGCTTCCCAGAGGTGGTCGGGGATGGCCACCTTGCGGACGGGATGTGGCGGATTGAAGTCGCCCATGACGCGCACGGGCGAAAGGCTACCACGGTCAGTAGTGAACGCCGACGTCGATGGTCGCGTTGGAGGTGTAGGTGACCGTGGTGGGAGAGAAGTCCACGATCACATTGCCCCCCGGATAGAGCACGAAGATGCGGTCCTGCCCCGCGTACTGCGGCAGCGGATACAGGTTGCGCTGATAGAGGGAAAGCGCCCCTGGCAGGTTGAGGCCCCCGATCCCCAGGCTCCCCGAGTTGATGGGGACTGATGCAGGGGTGTAGCCGTTCGTGAAGGTGAAGACGTAGCCCGAGCCACGGAGGCCGGGCTGGTCGCCCTCGGTCAGGACGTCCTGGATGCCCGCGTCCCCATCGGTCAGGGTGTCGTGGATGTTGAAGGACAGGCCGTTGATGGGGAGGCCGGCCGCCGAGGTTCCGGCGTCGGCGTCGGGCCGCCAGAAGCGAACGAACTGCGGGACCGTGTTTGCGCCCACCGCAAACGTGCTCAGCCCTCCCGGCGGAGGGAGCGCCATCCGTCCCAGAAAGCCCGCGACGTTGCCGTTCACCGTCAGCGGATGCGCGGCGAGGCTGCTGCTCCGGAGGTTGTAGGAGACCGGAGGCGGGCAGCTGTTGACGGTGGGGACGGTGCCATCGTTGAGCACCAGGACGTCTCCGCCGTCGAGCCCGCCGTCGAGCGTCTCGGCGAGCGCGGTCACCCGGGTCTGGAGGAACAACCCGCCCGGGAACTCGAAGAGCACGCCGCCGTCGAGCCCGCCCCCCTGCACCGGGAAGGCGAAGACGCACTCGGTGCCCGTGTAGTCGACGGGGACCACGACGTCCCCGGGCTCGATGTAGCCCTTCTCGGCGAGGATGCGGCTGTTGATGGAGAGCGGCCAGATGCCCTGGCCAGGGTTCCCCAGCCCAGCGTCGAGCGGCTCGCGGGCGATGCCGGCCACGACCCCCTCGTAGAGCACGTAGACGCTCTCGCTGAACGGGTAGATGCCCTGCTCGACCTTGATCTCCTCGGTCGGCGGGCCGCCGCTGAAGGTCGCGACCGCCCCGTTGTTGAGGATGGGCTTGTTGTCGTTCACGGCCGCGCCGACGGGGGAGAAGTTGATCTGGCGGAGGGTCATCGCGTCGAACGCGAAGATCTGCGCCGCCGGGATGCTGTTGCCGTAGCCGGTGACGGTGACGAAGCCGACGAGCCCGTACTGGAGCGGCAAGCCGGTGAGGTAGAGCACCTGCGAGCTCGACTGCAGCACGATGTCCTGGACGATGCCGACCGATCCACTGTTCGAGAACCGGATGGGCACCATCCTGTTGGCGTCCCGCGGAACGCCGCCGTCGAAGTCCTCCGGCGGGCGGTAGTACGTGTCCGCGAAGCGCACGGGCGTTCCATCGGCGTTCAGCTCGAGCACGCCGCCATCGTACGAGTCGCGCCGGTCATCGAACCCGTCGATGGCCACCGGGAAGCGGATCACCGTCCCGCCGTCCACCAGGGGCAGGTCCCGGGAACGGTCGAGGTCCACCGCGAGGACGCCCACGCAGTCGATGGTTCCTCCACAGGAGGCCTCGTCGAGGATGCCGAAGACGCGGGTCCCGGCGTCCATGACCACGTCGGTGATCCCGCCGTCGACCCCGCCGTCGGTGTCCAGGTAGACGGTGCTGGTGATGATCGGCCCACCGTCCACTCCGCCGTCCTGGTAGGCGATGACCTTCACCACGTTCCCGTGCGTGACGAGGCGCTTCACCGGGAAGCTCTCGGCGACGGTGGTGTCCGAGTTGAACACCGCCTCGAACGAGTCGGTCAGCCCGGTGGGCGTGGGGGTCACCACCCGGATCCGCCCCTGCTCGGTCATGTCCGGCCGGAGGAACGGCACCGGGGGATGCATCAGCCGGGTGGCGATGACCAGCCGCTGCTCCTCGGGATCGGGCGCCTGCCCCGGGTGCTGCACAGTGGGGAGAGCCACCATCGCCGTGACGACCTCGTCGCGGATCACGTCGAGGGGCTGCAGCACGTACGGAGGCAGCGCCGCGGGATAGCGGCCGCAGAGACGCGAGTCGACCACGGTGGTGCCGCGATCGCGGGGAATGTTGGGGAGCAGGAGCTGCCAGAGCGTCGTGTCGCTCCCGTCGAAGGTGGCGAAGAAGAGCTGGGCCTGCAGGTCGTCCACCGTCAGGCGAGAGGTCAGCGCGGTGACCACGGAGTCCGGCCGCGGAGCGATGCGACCGAACTCCTTGAGCTGCTGCGGACAGTTCACCGCGCCCACGACCGTGACCGCCGAGCTTCCGGCGCCGCGGGCGAAGACCCAGTCGCCCTGGAGCGGCTGGCCGAGCGGACCGTAGCGGGTGGGCGTGGCGAGCTCGACCGGCGCGGGGAGCGTCGGAATGGAGAGCGGCGAGAGCGGGTTGGGCGCCCGGACGAAGTCGCGCTGCAGGCCCGGGCGGGGCTCGAGGTCGAGCACGCGCAGCTCGTTGCTCCGGGTGCTGGTCACGAAGAGCAGCGAGCCCGAGACCACCGAGGAGTTGGTACCGCTCATCTGTGTCGGCGGGGCGACGCCGCTCTGGGAGCACGCGGTCGCGACCACGGCGAGGAGGGCGAGGTGTCTCGTCTTCACGGGGCGGGGTCCACGCAGGTGCGGTCGTCGGTGTTGAGGAGGCAGTACTGCTTCGACCCGATGTGGGCCAGGAGGCGCGGAGCGAGCCGCCCACCGGCCGCGGTCTCGGACAGCGGGACGTCGACCACCGCGATGCGGCCGTCACCGAAGTTGCTCACGTAGAGACGCGCCCAGTCGCCCCGCCGGTCGATGGAGATCGCGAACGGCACCGCTCCCACGCCGGGGATGAGCGCGGAGATCTGCCCGAGGTCGTCGTCGTAGAAGGCCAGCGATCCGTCGATCGAGCAGCTCACTACCACCAGCGGCGACCGGCCGGTCCGCGTGAGGAGCTGGACGTCGTTCGGTCCGGCGGGGAGAGGCACCGCCCGGACCATCGTGAAGGACGGGGCCAGCTCTTCTTGGGGAGGAGCCGCCACGTCGACGACCAGCAGCGCCGCGGGGTTGTCCACCGCCAGGTAGAGGCGCTGTCCATCCGGCCGGAGCTGGAGCGCGCGGGCGTCGACCGAGGCCCAGACCTGCTGCAGCTGCGGATAGGCAATGAGGTTGCTCGAGCGATCCACCACCCGGAGCAGCACGTCGGGGTCGCTCGCGACGAGCTTCGCCCGGCCGGAGACGTACAGGAAGTCCTTGGTGACCACGATGCTGTTCGATGCACCGCGGCCGATGGAGCTGAACGCCGAGTCGGGGACGACGTAGCCCCCGTCGGTCGCGTAGGCGGCGCGGGCCTGGTCCAGGTCCGCCTGGTGGAGCGTCACCAGGAAGTTCTCGAGGTTCGTCACGCTCTGCGCCGGGCTCGAGGCGGGCCGAAGATGCGTCACGTAGATCTGATCGCTGTCCGGCGCGAGTGTCACGCTGTAGGGCTGCGGCGCGGCGGGGACGCCGATCTGCCCCGGGTCCTGGAGCACCGCCAGCCGGAGCGAGTCGACGGTGCAGTCCGTTCCTCCGGAGAAGAAGCAGCGGAGCGGCGCGCCCCCGTCGCCGGGGTCGGTGATGTCCATGATCGACAGCTCATCGTTCTCGGAGCGCGAGGGAACGAAGAGGCGGGTCCCCGCGTTGTCGACAGTGGCGAGCCCGGCGAAGGGCGCGATGGTCACGATCGGCGCCGTGCCGGCATCCGGGGTGAAGTTGAGGAACTGCACCGGGCGCCCCTGGTCCGAGCCGCCGTCCGGAGGTGCGGCCACCTCGGCACCCGGCAGCGGGAGCGACCGCCCGTCCAGCGAGCGCACCTGATCCAGGTTCAGCACCGTCACCCAGCCGATGTCGAAGCGCCGGTCGAAGTTGGAGTTCGCCACGTAGAGCCGGCCCAGGCCCGCGTCGGGGTCCGAGGGAGGAATCACCGCAAGGCCGGTCGGGTAATAGAGACGTGCGTCCAGCGGCGGTCGTGCCTTCAGGTCCTGATTGCACGCGACGCCGAGGAGCAGGATTGAAACGAGGAGGGTGAGGCGCATCAAAAGGGCGCGCATCCTAGGGATCGGCGACCCGGCGTCGCAAGGACAAGCGGCCTGGAACAACAGGGAAACTGCCGGGATTCTTCCCTGTGGCGCACGGAATTTGCGCCCCGGAATCACCTCCGGGGCGTGGGGTCGTCCTTCCCGCCCGTGGCTCGCCAGTAGTCGGTCAGGATCCGCTGCACCCGGTCGGCGTTGGGGTACGTGCGGCAGGAGAGGAGATAGGTCTCGTAGGCCCGCGTCCCGGCCTGCGGGTCGCCGAGCTTGGCGTGCGCGCTGCCGAGGATGAGGTAGGCCCAGCCCGCCCTGGGATCGAGCTCCAGGGCGCGCTGGAGCTTCGGCACGGCGCGCTTCACCTGGGCAGGGTCCTTGCTGTCGGTGAGGCGCGTCCCCTCCTGGAGGAGCTTTCGCACCGAGCCGTTCTTCACCTCCGGCCCGCAGACGAGACCGGACAGCGTCTTCCCCTCGAAGCGCGGGGTGTAGTCCATCACCGAGGACGGAGGCAGCTCGTCGTCCTCCCGGGTCTGGCTGTCGATCTCCGCCTCCAGCACCGGGGTGGAGGCGAGCAACAGCAGCAGCCAGGCCATCACGATGCACTTCCGGTCTCGGCCTGGATCCGAGACAGGTCTGCGAGCGGGGCGAACACCCGGGCCACCTCGCGCAGCAGGCGCACGCGGTTCTCTCGCACGGGACGGTCGTCGGTCATCACCAGCACCTTCTCGAAGAACGAATCCACCGGCTCCTTCAGCGCACGGGCCGCGGCCAGTGCAGCCGGAGCATCCTCGGCGGCCAGGGCGCGGTGGACCGCCTCCCCTGCCCCGCGCGCCGCCTGCGCCAGCGCGGTCTCCGACGGTTCCTGGAAGAGCCGCGGGTCGGCGGCCTCGGCCGAGACGTCCTTTCCTTGCTTCTCGACGATGTTGGCGACGCGCCGGAAAGCGATGGCCAGGGGCGTGAAGTCCGGCGCTCCCACCACCTGGGCGAAGGCGTCCAGCCGTGCCCGGGCCTGCCTCAGGTCGTCGAAGCCCGCGGCGAGCACCGCCTCCACGACGTCTGCCCGGGCGCGTTCGGCCCAGAGCGCACGGAGGCGGCCGCGGAAGAACTCGAGGAGCTGGGCCCGCGCGTCGGCCAGCGGGCCGGCACCGAGGCCGAGCTTCTTCCCCACTCCCTCGAGCGCGGTGTCGACGGCCTGGTCCAGCGAGAGCCGGTATCCGCGGCCGAGGACGAGGTGGACCACGCCCAGGCACGCCCGGCGGAGCCCGAAGGGATCGGCCGAGGCGGTGGGCGGCTTTCCGAGCGCGAACAGGCCGGCGAGCGTGTCCAGCCGGTCCGCCATCCCCACCAGCGCTCCCGGGTCGTCCGCGGGCACCGGGTCGGAGGCGCCGCGCGGGAGGTAGTGGTCGGCAATGGCTTGAGCAACCGCCGGCGGCTCTCCGGAGGCGAGCGCGTACTCCCTGCCCATCACCCCCTGCAGCTCGGGGAACTCCCCCACCATCCCGGTGGTGAGATCGGCCTTGGCCAGGAGCGCGGCCCGGTCCACCACCTCCAGCAGCTCGGGCCGGCCGACCGCGCGCGTGAGCGCCGCGGCGAGCAGACGGATGCGGCCCACCTTCTCGGCGTACGTCCCGAGCTTCCCCTGCCACACCACCCGCTCCAGCGCGGGGACCCGCGCGGCCAGGGGGACCTTCCGATCCTCGTCGAAGAAGAACCGCCCGTCGCTGAGGCGCGAGCGGAGCACCGACTCGTACCCGCGGCGGGACAGGGCCGGGTCCTTCACCGGCGTCCCGGAGATGGCGACGAAGCGCGGGAGGAGCTTCCCCCGCGCATCGACCACCGGGAAGTAGCGCTGGTGGGAGGTCATCTCCTGAACCAGCACCTCCGAGGGAAGATCGAGGTGGCGCTGGTCGAAGCTTCCCAGCACCGCGGTGGGCCACTCCACGAGCTCGGTCACCTGATCGAGCAGGGGCTCGTCCTCGCGGATCCGGCCCCCGGCCGTCCGGGCAGCTTCGGCCGCCTCGGTGCGGATGCGCTCCTTGCGCACGGACACCTCGGCCAGCACGCGGGCACGCTCAAGGAGGCCGGGGTAG
>CAZDSB010000267.1:0-5778 GCA_964507515.1 uncultured Myxococcaceae bacterium | reverse complement strand
TCCCAGCCGAAGAGGCGGTAGGCCAGCGCCCCTCCCTCTGGGTCCACCGGGTTGCCGTGGTACTCCGGCTCCAGCAGGTGCTCGATGGTCCCGTCCTCCCTGCGCCGGGCACGAACGAGGGTCTCGGCGCGCTCCGCGCGGAAGGGCGCGGTGAACAGGAAGCTCCCACCGGGAGCGAGGATGCGGTGAGCCTCAGCGAGCGATCTCCGGTGGTCGGGGACGTGCTCGAGCACGTCGAAGCTGACGACGTGCTCGAAGCTCTCGTCGTCGAAGGAGAGCGCCTGGAGATCTTCGTGCCGGACCCCGCGGACGAGGTCTCCGGACCGGTGCTCGCCAGGGATGAACTCGCTGCCCACCAGCGACCTGAATCGCTCCGCCAGCCACTGGTACGTCGGGGTGACGCGCTCGGTGAGGTAGATCCGCGCCTCGAGGGTGGGCTCGCATTCCTGCTGGAAGAGCTTGAGCGAGGCGCGCAGTCGGTTGTTCAGCCCGCATCGACGGCACGCGAGATGCTCGCGCCAGTTGGGGATGAGGGTCCCCTCCTTCGTCCGGTCCTCCGCGTACTCGAAGCCGACCTGAAATTCCGTCGGCTGGACGCAGAGCTCGCAGACGCCGCGGATCCAGAACGGCTTCTCGTTCCGGGGAAGGACCGACAGCTCGATCTCCCTTCGCGCGGCGGCGAGCTCGGCAGGGCGCGCGGCGAAGCTCGAGGCGCCTCGCATCCGCGCGACGGGCAGGTGTGCGGTGGGCGCCGCTTCCCTGGCCCGTGCCGCCTGCACCGCGGCCGGCGTGTGCAGGTTCTCGCCCTTGGCCCCGCTCCAGCTGTACCCGTAGGGCAAGGTCCGGTAGTGCGCCTGGCCGTTCGCCGCGAGCCGGTGCTCGTAGTGAGAGAGCACCGCCGACAGCTCGCCGATGTTCCGCCGGTTGAAGACGGTGGTGTGGCGCGAGAGCACGTCGGGTGAGCCGATCACCGCCCCGCTGAAGTGGGCGAAGCGCAGCTCCTCCCCGTTCACCAGCCACCGGTCACCGTCGCGGCTGACCCGGCGCTGCGACAGGTTCCAGTAAGCCACGTCGTATCCGGGGTGCCGCAGCACATGAACCCGGTCGATGAACGCCGGGAGGAGGTCCGCCCACTTCTGATCCACGAAGAGGCCTGCCGCCAGGTCGATCACGCACAGCCGCTCGAGTCGCCGCCCCCACCAGGACACCACCCGCCGCGCCTGGGGGGTGTCGCGGATGGCGCAGAAGCCGAGGTTGTACACGCCGTACTGGAGGAATTTCTGGTCGTCGAATTCGGCAAACTCCGCCGGCTCGGTGATGTGGGGCGTGAGCACCGCCTCGGCTCCGCGAGCGAAGGCATCCTCCACCTCCGAGAGGCGGCTGGTCACGATGATGTCGGGATCGAGGTAGATGACCGGCTCACCCGCGTGGAGATCGAAGAGCGCGAGGAACACGAACGGCTTCACCGCCGTGTTCAGCTCGGTGATGTTGTAGTTCTCCTTCATCCAGTCCCAGTTCGGGATTCCCAGCTCCTCCATGCGGAGGATGCGGAACGGGAACTGCTCCAGGTCCAGCCCGTCGGCGACGTCGCAGAGGGCGACGTAGAACCTGAGGCGGTCCGTCACGCGGTCGAGCGACTCGTGGAGCGCGAGCGCGTGCGCGAGGAAGTTCTTCGCGCAGATGGTGAAGACGATCGTCTCGCCCGACCGGGTCCCGGACGCGCTCATGCCGAACCGTCCCGGCTCCGCCCCGGGTCGCCCTTCCGGGGACCGGGCTGGCTGAGCGCGTCACCCGCGGCGGGGAGCCCGAGCCGCCGCAGCATTCCCTCGATCCGCGCGCGGGCGGCCTGCAGCGAGTAGTTCTCGACCGCGAACCGCGCCGCCGCGTCCGACATGCGGGTCCAGGCGACCTCGTCCTGGAGCAACGAGGCGACCTGGGCCGCGAAGTCCTCCGGGTCTCCGGCCACCGCGACCATCTCCCCCGGGGCGAGCTTCATTCCCTCGACGGCCATCGGCGTCGCGACGCAGGGAACGCCGTTGGCGAGGCTGGAGCCGATCTTCCCCTTCACCCCGGCCCCGTACCGGAGCGGCGCGACGGTGAGGCGCACCGTGCTGAGGAACGCGTCGATGTCCTTCACGTACCCGACCGGGCGGACCGAGGACGACGCGAACCGCGAGAAGCTTGCGGGCATGTCCGCGCCCACGATGCTGAAGGTGGCCCCGGGCAGACGCGCCAGGACCCTGGGCCAGATGTCCGCGAGGAAATACTCCACGGCGTCGATGTTCGGCTTGTGGAGGTACCCGCCGACGAAGCAGACACCCGCCCGCGCCGAGAACGGCTGGCGGCGTCCCGGGCAATCGAGGATCAACGGGAGGGTCATCACCTCCGCGCCGGGGATCTCGCGCCGGAGGAGGTCGTGCTCGAAGTCCGAGACGACGATGGCCAGATCGGAGCTCCTCGCGACGTACAGCTCGCGCTCGCGCATCGCGTAGGCGTCGTTGAGCGCGCGGCGATCGCCGGCGAGCCGCGCCTGCCGCTCCTCGCGCAGGAAGTGCAGGTCCACGGTCTCGAAGACGATCTTCGCCCCGGGACAGCTTCGCCGCACCGCCTCGTAGTGCCGGCCGCCGGAGTAGACCCGGAAGAGCATGGCCAGCGTGAAGCCGTGGCCCTCGCCGTCGAGGAACGACTCGAGCGTGCCGATCTCGCTGGCCGGCAGGCACCGAACGCCCGCGGCGGTGAGCGCATCCGCGTAGCGGCTCGACTCGTGCGCCTCCGCATCGGCGTAGAAGCTCACCTGCCACCCGAGGTCGAGGAACAGGTCGATGAGGAAGCGCGCGGTCACCGAGCCGGAGTCCCGGTCCGGCCGCGGATAGACGCTGTCGATGAACAGCACCCGCGGGCCCACCGCGTTGCGGACCCCGCGCGGGAGCGGCCGGAGCGGCCGTGGCGTGGCCCTCCCTGCGCCTCCCCCTGCGCCCATGGCTTCCTGACCCGGGGCGCCCGCTGCCGACGGCCGCCGGCCCTCCGCCCTGCCGTAACGGAGATAGTGCGTGAAGGGCTCGAGGCCGCTCCGCGCCACGTCCGGATAGGTCGCGAGGTACCAGCGCGGGTCGAACTCGGGGTTCGGTCGTCTCCCCTCCTGGTGACCCCAGCGGAGGTAATGGAGCAGCGGGTTCATCCCCGAGCGCGCCACGTCGGGGTTGGTCGTGAGGTACCAGCGGCTGGCAAAGAAGGGAGAGGGGTCACGACCCTCGGCGGCCCCACTGGCCAGGTAGTCCTCGAATGGATCGGCGCCGGCGAGGGCATCCGCGTGCGTGTCGCGGTACCAGGCTGCGTCGAACAGCGGGGACCCGGCGAGCAACCTCCGCTCAGCGTTGAGGGCGGGCACGAGGCTCGTCCCGAGTCGGACCACCCGGCGGCCCATCTTCACCGCCGCACGCGCGCCGGGAACCCCGGCCAGGCTCCGGCGGATGACCGGGGTGCTCCGGCGGCGGGCCTTCCCGGCGAGCTTCCACGCCGCCAGGATGGGATGTGATCGCTCCAGCTTCCGGGAGATCTCGCGGAGCTCGCTCTCCACCGCCACGAGCCGGCCGACCTCCGCCTCGGCGCTTCCGAGCCGACCGCGGAGCGTGTCCACCTCCGCGTCCAGCGACGCCACCGTCTTCTCCTTCGCGCGGAGGAGCTGCTCCAGACCCTCGATCCGCCCGATGCTCTCCGAGCGCTCGGCGGCCCTGGCCGTGGTGGCATCCCGGAGCTCGGCGGACCGGGCCTCGAGCGCCCCCTGCGCGGTGGCGAGCTCGTCGGTCCGCTGCCTGAGCCGGGACTCGAGCTCGCGCGCTGCAACGGAGAGCGTCTCCAAGTTCCGGGCCAGCGCGTCGATCCGGCGCACGCTCCAGCGCTGGGGCGCGTCGCCCACGTCGTGGCCGGAGAGCTCGCCGGTGCGGGACTGGAGGTCGACCCACTGGGCCAGCTTCCGCGTGAAGTCGTCGCCGGCGGGCTGGCCGCGCCACTCGTGCCGCAGCACCCGCATCGCCGCCTCGGGACGGATCCCGAGTGGCGCGGAGGCGAGCAGGGGCCAGAGTGGCGGAAGGCGCAGCTTCGGTCCGATCCGCTCGGCGTGCACCGCTCGCGCGCCCGCGAGGTCCTGCGCGAACGCATCCTCGATGGACAGCGAGGCGGCGAGGTCCGCCCACTTGAAGGGGAGGTCCAGGTGTCCGTTGTTCCAGAATGCGAAGGGGCGCCCGTAGCCTGCGGCGATGACCGCGGCGTGCATCGCACCGGCCAAAACGAACTCCGCCGAGGCAACCTGATCGATGAAGGTGAGAAGGGCCTGCCTGCTCGCGGGAAGCGAAGCACGGACGATCTGCTCGCAGCCGGTGAGCGCGAGGATCTCGTCGTCGCTCCGCGGGTCGAGGATGTGCGGGACGCAGATCGTCCGCCCGGTCGTGAGCGGATCGGGCCGGTGGTCGTGGAGCGCCGGGACGAGGAAGGCCGAGTCCCCCATCGGGACGGCGTCGCCCAGCCGCAGGGCCGAACGGCTGAGCGGGCCCCGGACGGCGAAGATCTCGCACCGGGCCAGGTTCTCCGTGCTCAGGCCGTCCTCCGAGCGCATGCCGCAGCCCCAGAACACGAGGCGATCGTCGAGCGCATCGACGCTCTCCCGCCGCGGTGGGACGAACATGTCGTCGATGACGCTGCCGATGAGGTGCACTCCCTCACAGCGGACGGTCAGCGGAAGGAAGAGCTCCTCGAGCAAGAACTCGGTGAGGAAGTCCCCGAAGTTCTGACGATTTCCGATTCCCGGCCAGTACCGAACGAGCTGTCGCACGACTCCCTTCCGACGGATCTCAGCGCTGGACACAACCTGCCCCCGGTGGGGCGGTCCTTACGCGTCGAGGGGTGAACAGGTCAAGGCGGCTGGGTCGCGAGCCCACGGCCCAGGCCTGGCGCGCTGACCAGGCGCGGGTCGAGCCAGAGGATCCAGTCGCCTCCGCCGGTCTTGCCGGGGTCGTTCCCGGTGTGGAACGTGATGCTGCACCGGGGAACGTCACGACATGCGTCGAGCGGGACGATCGCCAGCCGGTAATCGTCCGTGGGCTCGATCTCCGCGGTCCAGCGCCTGCGGGGAGGGGAGCCTTCCGGGCCCGCGGCGACGGATACCCGCGCTCCGTCGCTCACTCCCCAGCTCCGCGTCATCGGGTAGAAGCCCACCAGGACCACGAGAGAGACGTCCTTCTCCACGCCGCCGCGATCGAAGGTGATCTCGGTCTCCGGAAACGCCAGGATCCCCGGCTCGCCATCGACCGTGACCTCGCCCACCGTCCAGCCGGAGGGCGTGGAGCGCTCGCGCTGCCGGCCGACCATCCGTGCCGAGGAGAGCTGATCCACGAGGTGCGCGACGACCGTGCCGTCCCGGAGCGCGGCGCGCGCAAGGTACAGCGAGGTGACCTCGACCATGGTCCAGCCACTGGTGCGCCGGAAGATCCTCTTGTCCTCCAGGTCCTCCAGCGTCCATCGGCGGGCGACCTCGGGGTCCACGGTCCGGACCGGAGGCGCCTCGTCTGCCAGGAACTGGCGGAAGAAGGTGGGGGCGAGGATCCAGTGGCTCGCACCGAAGGGCTCGATGAAGAACTCCCTGCCCTTCCACCCGTACCTGAGCAGGGCGCCCCGGTAGAAGGAGTCCCCGGTCGTCTGCGAGGACGTGAAGAACAGCTCACCGCTGTGCGCGCGGTAGTAGAGGTCGTTGCCCAGGCCCGCGATCAGCAGCAGGCCGGCCAG
>CAZDSB010000266.1:0-7390 GCA_964507515.1 uncultured Myxococcaceae bacterium | reverse complement strand
GTACGAGCGCGAAGACGTAGTCCGAGATCCCATAGGAGGCGCGCTCGGCGTTCAGCACCTTCAGATAGAGGATCCCGTCGACATGAACCTGGACATTGTCGCGGGTGATGCAGCTTTGTGCCGGAATGTCGATCGCCTGCTCCTTCAGCGTGTGACGGTACCGGATGGCGTCGGCGAAGGGCACGAGGATGTGGAACCCGGCCTCGAGCACCCCGCTGAACCGGCCGAAACGTTCGACCACGTAGGCGTTCTGTGCCTGCACGATAACCGCGGTCTTGAAGAGGATGATCGCCACGAGGAGGGCCGCGAAGACCCCAACGATCAGCAACGCTTCCGTCATGTGCTTCCTCCACCGGGCTTCCAGCCACCCCGGCCCTCGGTTCCGCCGAGCCACACCGTCAATCCCTCGATGCGATCCACCGGCACTCGCTCACCGACCCGCAGGGTCCGGTGCGCGCGCGCGCTCCAGGTGGTCCCACGCAGCTCGACCTTCCCCATCTCACCAGGATGGATCTCCTCGGTAACCACCGCCCACTCCCCGCGCATCTCCTCGCCGGGGAGCGCCGCCGGGGGGACGCCCAGCCGCTGCATCACCGGACGGCGGAGTAGGAGCACCCCCACCACCGAGAAGACGCTAAACAGCAACCACTGCAGCCACTCCGGTCCGGTCAGATGCACGGCGGTGAGCAGGCCGACGAGGATCGCCGCGAAGCCGTAGAAGACGGCGAAGAACCCGCCCGGTGTGACGAGCTCGAAGACGAGGAGGCCGACGCCGGCCACGAACCACAACCACCAGATCACGGTGGACGCGACGCTAGCACGCGGGCAGGAGTATCTCCTCGCCGTTCAGCCCCACCCCGCATGACCACGCACCCCCCGAGCGCCCCGGAACCCGCGCGCCGCGATCGTCTCCGCTGGGCGGTCGGCCTGCTCTTCCTCGCCCTGGGCGTCGCGCTCGCGCTCAACCCGCGGCGCTGCATCGACTTCACCGTCTTCCGCACCGCCGGGGCGCGCTGGCTCGCCGGCACGTCGCTCTACCGCGCCGAGGACGGGCCCATGCCTTTCAAGTACGCCCCGCCGGTGGCGGTGCTCCTCGCTCCGCTGGCGCTCCTCCCACGGGCCCTCGGCGCCATCCTGTGGAACGCAGGCTCGGTGCTGATGCTCCTCCTTTGCCTCCGGCGGTTGCCGCGAGTCGACGGCGCGCCCGATGGCGCCGACGGGAGCTGGGCCGCCCTCGCGCTCGCCGGGCCGATCGGCACCGTCCTCTTCTATGGGCAGGTGGACCTGTGGCTCCTCGGCCTCCTCGTGCTCGCCGCGGCCGCCGTCACCGCCCCCGACGGCGGTGGCACCGCGCTCGGACTCTCGGTGCTGACCAAGCCGCCCGCCCTGCTCGCCGGGCTCTTCTTCGTCGGCCGGTTGCGCTGGAGGGCCCTCGCCGTGGCCGCCGGGGTGGTCGTCCTCGCCTGTGCGCTGTTCGCCCTGCGCGGCGGGGGTGGCACGCTGCTGCGCGAGGTCTCCGCCTGGCGCGCCCTGGTGGAGCAGAGCACCCTGGCGTGGGTGACCGGCCCGAACCCGCAGGGCCTTCCGACCCTTGCGCTCGACGTGGCCGGGTGGCTCGGGGCAGGGCCCTCGCCGCGGAGCCTGGCGCTCGCCCAGCTCGCGGCGATGGTCCTCTTCGGCGCGCTGGTGCTCTCGCTCCGCAAGGACCCGGGGGCGTCCTTCCGGATGACGTGCCTCTCGGTCGCGATGTGCTCGCCGCTGGCCTGGCGCGCGAACTTCGTGCTCGCCCTTCCGGCGGTGCGCAGGCTCGTCGCTGCGGCGCGGGCGGGGGACGGGCTCTGCCGGGGGGTGCTGGCGCTGGTGGTCCTGGCCACCGCCCTCACCTCCGGGGTCTTCCTCGACCGGACCACGACCGAGCGGGTCCTCGCCTTCCGGCCCTGGGGGTTCCTCGGGCTGCTGCTGGTGGTCGTCGAGTTCTCGGCGCCCCGTTCGCGGCTGGCCGTGCGCGGCGCCTCGTCCCCTGGCTAGAACCCGGGACGGGCGCCCCGCGATGGACGACCTCCTCACCATGACCCCCCAGGGCCTGTACTGCGCCCGGGGCGGCTTCCACGTCGACCCCTGGGCACCGGTGCCTCGCGCTGTGCTGACCCACGCGCATGCCGACCACGCGCGGCAGGGGAGCGGCGCCTACCTCTGCGCGGCCCCCGGACTTCCCATCGCCCGCCAGCGGCTCCCCGGAGCCGTCGTCGAGGGATGGCCGTACAGCGAGCGGCGCACGATGGGTGACGTCCAGCTCTCCTTCCATCCCGCCGGCCACGTGCTCGGCTCGGCGCAGCTCCGCATCGAGGCCGCAAGCGAGGTCTGGGTGGTGAGCGGCGACTACAAGCGCGCGCTCGACCCTACCTGCGCCCCCTTCGAGCCGCTCCGGGCCGACGTCTTCCTGACCGAGGCCACCTTCGGCCTCCCCGTCTTCCGCTGGGACCCCACCGCGTCCGTCATCGAGGGCCTGCTCGGGTGGTGGGAGGCGAACCGCGAGGCCGGCCGTGCCTCGCTGGCGTTCTGCCACGTGCTGGGGAAGTCGCAGCGGCTCCTCGCCGAGCTCGCGCTCCGCACCGACCGTCGCGTGTTCGCCCACGGGGCCATCGCCGGGATGTGCGACGTGTACCGGGAAGCGGGCGTGAAGCTCCTTCCCGTGGACCGGGTGGCGGACACCGCGAAGGGAAAGGACTTCGCGGGCGAGCTGGTGCTCGCGCCCATCACCGCCCGCGGCACGCGGTGGATGCGCCGCTTCGGCGATGCGGCCGTGGCGCTGGTGAGCGGGTTCATGCGGGTGCGCGGAGAGCGCCGGCGCCGGAGCGTGGACCGGGGCTTCGCCCTGTCGGACCACGCGGACTGGCCGGCGCTGCTGGGGACCATCCGCGAGACCGGGGCGTCCCGTGTCCTGGTGACGCACGGGTACGCAGTGCCGCTTGCAAACCGGCTCCGGGAGCTGGGCCTGCAGGCCGAGGCGCTCGAGACGCCGTACGGCCGCGACCAGGAGGAGAACGTCCCGTCGGAGGAACGGCCGTGAGACGCTGGATCCGCCGCATCGCGGTCCTGCTGCTCGTCCTCGTCGTGGCCGCGGCTGCCGTCCTCGTGGTGGACGTCCGCAACCAGCTCCCCGACCGCACCGTCCCGCGCCTCCCCGGTCTCTCCTCCCGGGTCGAGGTGCGCTTCGATGCCCGTGGCATCCCGACCGTCCGCGCGCGGACGCTCCAGGACGCATTCCGCGTGCAGGGGTACCTCCAGGCCCGCGAGCGCCTCTTCCAGATGGAGCTCGGGCGCCGTCTCGCCGGCGGCGAGCTCGCCGAGCTCGTGGGCGCCGCAGCGCTCCCCCTCGACAAGAAGCAGCGCACCTATGGATTCGCCCATGTCGCCGACGAGGCGATGCGCACCGCGCCCGAGGAGCAGCGCGCGGACGCGCAGGCGCTCGCAGACGGGATCAACGCCTTCATCGCGTCGCACCGGGGGCGCTGGGGCCTCGAGTTCCAGATGCTCGGGCTCGAGCCTCGCCCCTGGACGCCGGCGGACAGCATCCGCCTGCTGCTGCTCTTCCACCAGCAGCTCTCCGAGAGCTGGCAGGAGGACCTGCTCAACGAGGCGCTCGACGAGCTGCCGCGGGCCCGCCGTGACTTCCTCACCCCCGAGGTGAGCACCGAGGACGTCCTGGTGCTGCCGGACGCCGCTCCTCCGCCTCCTCCGAGCACGGCGGCGTTGCTCACCCGCGGCGCCGCGCAATCCCCCGCGCTGCAGCCGCCGCTCCCGGACCCGCCGCTCGAGGTGCTCGGTGTCCCGCTCGAGCCGTGGAGTGGCGGGTCGCCCCCGGAGGTCGGCAGCAACGCCTGGGTCATCGGCGGCGCGCACACCGCCCGCGGAAAGCCCATCCTCGCCAACGATCCACACCTCGGGTTCGGCATGCCCGGGACCTGGTACCCACTCCGGATCGAGCTGGTCGGCGCCGACGGGACGGTGCAGCGGTGGGTCCAGGGCGTAGGTCCCGCCGGCCTTCTCGGGCTGGTCATCTTCCAGAACGACCGGCTGGCGATCGGCTTCACCAACATCGGCACCGACGTGCAGGACCTCTACCGCGAGCCCGCGATCGGCCAGCGCGTCGAGACCATTGCCGTGAAGGGCGGTCCACCCGAGACGCTCACCGTCTCGCTCGGGCGGCACGGGCCCATGGTGCGGTCGGGCCTCGCCCTGGCGTGGGCAGCGCTCGATCCGGCCACGCTCCGGGCCCCCATCGCACGGATGATGCTCGCCACCGACTGGACGAGCCTGAACGCGGCTGCCGACGGCTTCCTCGGTCCCGGCCAGAACGTCATGTACGCCGACGCGGAGGGCCACGTCGGCTGGCGCGCGACCGGTGTCCTTCCGCTGCGTGCCAGAGGCGACGACGGGCGGGTTCCCCTCGACGGAACGACCTCCGCGCACGACTGGTCCGGCTACCTCCCCCAGGACCGGATGCCGCGGGTACTCGATCCACCTTCCGGGCGAGTGGTGACCGCGAACCAGCGGGCCATCGGCACGTCGGTCGGCTTCCGCTGGCCGTCCAGCTGGGCCTCTCCCACCCGTGCCCGTCGCATCGTCGAGCTGATCTCGAAGGAGGAGATCGACGCGGCCCAGGTCCGGACGATGCAGCTGGACACCGTGGCCATCGTCCAGCGCGAGGTGGTGCAGAGACTCGCGCCGCTGCTGCGGCCGGAGGTCGCGCGCGCGTTCGAGGGCTGGAACGGGCGTGCCGACGCGGACTCGACGCTGTTCCTCGCCGCCGAGGAGATCCGCCGGCGCGCCTACGAGGCGGTCGTCGCCGCGGCGCTGCAGCGGGCCGCCATCGGCAAGTCGGAGCTCCACTGGTACGACAACGACCCCACCCTCCTCGCGGCGGTGCGCGCCTCGCCCGAGGCGTGGCGGAAGGCCGGACTGGGGGACCGGGACGCGGTGCTCGGGGTAGCGGTCCGGGAGGTGACGCTCGACGGTCCGTGGGGACGGAGGAACCGGCTCGAGGTGACACACCCCTTCGGGCGCTCCGGCGGACCGCTGGGATGGATCTTCAATCCCCCATCCCCGCCGCTCTCCGGGTGCGACCGCTGCGTCCGGGTGGCGACGCCTCGCTTCGGCCAGAGCATGCGCATGGTGGTGGACTTCGCGGACCCCGACGCGACCACCCTGGTCCTCCCGCTCGGCATGTCGGGCCACCTCTGGAGCCCACACCGCCTCGACCAGCTGCCCGACTGGCTCGCCGGCGACCCCGACGGCACGCACACCCGGCTCCACGCGCCGGCGGTCGGTCCGCCGCTGGTCTTCGAGCCATGAAGCGGTTCGCGGATCTCTACGAGGCGCTCGACTCCACCACCTCCACGCTGGCGAAGGTCGCCGCCATGCGCCGTTACTTTCGCGAGGCGCCGGCGCGCGACGCGGCCTGGGCGCTGTGGTTCCTCACCGGGCGGCGTCCGAAGCGGCTCCTCGGCGTCCGGGCGCTGGTCGGCTGGACGCTCGAGCTCACCGGCACCCCGGACTGGCTCTTCGGCGAGTGCTACGCGGTGGTGGGGGACCTCGCCGAGTGCATCGCGCTGCTCCTCGACGACGGCACCCGGGTGACCCATCCGGACGAGACGACGCTGTCGGAGTGGATGGAGCAGCGGATCCTCCCGCTGCGCGGCCTCGACGCCGAGGAGCAGCGTGCCCGGGTCACCGGATGGTGGCGCGCGCTGGACCGGCGGGAGCTGTTCCTCCTGAACAAGCTGCTCACCGGCGAGCTGCGCGTGGGAGTCTCGGCGACGCTCGTCCTCCGCGCGGTGGCAGAGGTGGCAGAGCTCCCGCCGGCGCTCCTCGCCCAGCGCACGATGGGCGACTGGACGCCCTCGGCCGAGTTCCTCGAGCGCATCCTGGCGAAGGAGCACCTCAGCGACGACGCATCGAGGCCGTACCCGTTCTTCCTCGCCTCGCCGTTGGAGGATCCGCCAGACTCGCTGGGCGAGCGCGCCGCGTGGCAGGCGGAGTGGAAGTGGGACGGGATCCGCGGGCAGCTCATCCGGCGCGCGGGCCGGGTCTTCCTCTGGTCGCGCGGCGAGGAGCTCGTCACCGAGCGCTTCCCCGAGGTCGTCGAGGCCGGGGAGACGCTGCCCGAGGGAACGGTGCTCGACGGCGAGGTGCTGGCTTACGGGGAGGACCGGCCGCTGCCCTTCGCCCTGCTGCAGACGCGCATCGGGAGGCAGACGCTCACCCCGAAGATCCTCGCCCAGGCTCCGGCGGCGTTCATGGCCTACGACCTGCTCGAGCACGAGGGCCGGGACATCCGCGAGCTTCCACTCTCCGAGCGCCGCGCGCGGCTGGAGGCGCTGCTCGCCGGCCGCCACCCCCGCGTCTTCGTCTCCGAGGTCCTCTCCGAGCCGACCTGGGAGGCGCTCGCGAGCCGGCGGCTGGAGGCGCGCGAGCGGAAGGTGGAGGGGCTGATGCTCAAGCGCCTCGACTCGCCGTACCGCACCGGCCGGCGGCGGGGCGACTGGTGGAAGTGGAAGATCGACCCGTTCCAGGTGGACGCGGTGCTGCTCTACGCGCATCCCGGAAACGGCCGGCGGGCGAACCTCTTCACCGACTACACCTTCGCGGTCTGGGACGAGGGGGAGCTGGTGCCGGTGGCGAAGGCGTACTCGGGGCTGAGCGATGCGGAGATCCGCGAGCTCGACGGCTGGGTGCGCTCGCACACCCTCCAGCGATTCGGGCCGGTGCGCGCCGTCGAGCAGAGCCAGGTCTTCGAGCTGCACTTCGAGGGAATCGCTCGATCCACGCGGCACAAGTCCGGCGTCGCGGTGCGGTTCCCGCGCATCGCTCGCTGGCGGACCGACAAGCCGGCCAGCGAGGCCGACACGCTGGAGACGCTGAAGCGGATGATCCCCGCGGCGGCACGGCCCGAGGGGACGTGAGCGCCCTCGCCTCGCCCGCATCCGTAGGCGAGCGCATGGCCCGAGTCCGAGTTACACCGCTCGACCGGTGCGCATCGTCGACGCCCACACGCATCTATTGCCGGACCGGCTCGGCCGCGCCATCCGCGCCTACTTCCTCCAGGCGCTCCCGCCCGAGTCGTTCCCCTACGCGCCCGAGCCCGAGCTGGCGCACGCGGCGCTCCGGACGGCCGGTGTCGCCCGCTGCTGGTCGCTCCCCTACGCGCGCCGACCGGGGACCGCCTCGGCGCTGAACCGCTGGATGGCCGAGACCTGGCACGACGATGCGCTCGTCGAGCCCGCCGGCACGGTGCACCCCGGGGACGACGTGGCGACGGTGGCCGACGAGGCCCTGGGCCTCGGGCTTCGCGTCTTCAAGCTCCACTGTGCGGTGGGCAGCTTCTCCC
>CAZDSB010000265.1:0-3641 GCA_964507515.1 uncultured Myxococcaceae bacterium | reverse complement strand
CTGTTCTGGCAGGTGGGCGGACTCGGGCCCATGGCCGGGCAGAATCACCACTTCGTCCAGTACGCGCCCGAGCAGATCCCGTACGCGATCGACCGGTACGTGAAGGAGACCGCCCGCCTGTACCGGGTGATGGACACCCGGCTCGCGGACCGGCCCTACCTCGCGGGCGACTACTCCATCGCCGACATCGCGGCCTATCCGTGGACGGTACCGCACGAGAAGCAGCGGATGAACCTCGACGACTTCCCGAACCTCGGGCGGTGGTTCGCGACCATCTCCACGCGCCCCGCGGTGGAGCGAGCGTACGAGCTGGCGAAGCAGGTCCTCCACCCGAGGCCCGACGACGCCGGGGCGCGGAAGGTCCTCTAGAAGCGGTAGGCGAAACCCACCAGGAAGTAGAGCGTGAAGAAGGAGTTCTGGGTCCGGTTCCCGGTCCCGATGGTCGGGCCCATCTTCAGCCGCGCGGTGATCGCGAGGTCGTGCTGGAGGAGGTACTCGACCCCGCCGCCGAAGAGGATCGGGATGTAGCCGGTGACCGGTGTTGTGTTGAAGGTGATCCAGAAGGGGAGATCGAAGCTGCCGTTCGCCCGGAGTACCGGAGTGATCGGAAAGCCGAACTCCAGTCCCACCGGGAAGGTCAGCCCCACCACCGTCGTGTTGCTCGGGAAGTAGAGCAGGAGGCCGGGATCGAAGCGGAGCGCCATGTCGAACTTCGGCTTCTTGACCAGCTGGGTCCGCAGCGTGAACTGGAACTTCAGTCCCAGCACGCCGGTGTCGGTGATTCCCTCCTCGCCGTAGTTGAAGGTGAAGCGACCACCGAGGTCGAGCGTGGGGCTCACGCCGTACGCCAGGTCCGCGGAGATCCCCGGCCAGCCGAACTGGGCCCAGACCATGCCCGCGCCGGTCCCGAGTGTCTGGCCCGACATGGCGGACCAGTTCTGCGCCTGCGCGCTCGTGGCGGTGAGCCCGACGAGCAGCGCCATCCCGATGACGATTCTCCGCACGCGCCTCCTCCTTCCGGCCGACCCCTTCCTTCGCACGCCGCCCTGATGTGGGTTCCAGAGGCCGGCGGGTGGGCTGACACGCCGCGACGGCCGTCGCGAAAAAATTCCGGCACGGTTGCGGTGGCGGGCGAGGTGCGTGCCCGGTACAGTCCTCCGCACACCCCTCAGGACTCCGGTCGGGAGCCACTCGGATGACCATCTCGCCGTCTCGCGCCGTGCTGGCCTGCTGTCTCCTCCTCGCGGCGTCCGGAAGGGCGGCGGATGCTCCCCTGAGGGTCAGCATGATTCCCACGACGGACCCGTCGAAGATGCTCCGTGACTCGGAGCCGCTCGTCGCACGACTGGAGAAGGCGACAGGGCGGAAGGTCACCCTCACCATTCCGCAGAACTACGCGGCCGTGGTGGAGGCGCTGGTCCAGGGACAGGTCGACGTCGCGCACTTCGGCGGCTTCACGTTCGTCCAGGCCAGCAAGCGGGCCGGGGCCGTCCCCCTCGTGCAGCGCGACCGTGACCGCGAGTTCCACTCGAAGTTCATCACCGCGCGCGACGACGTGAAGAGCCTCGGCGACTTGAAGGGGAAGCGCTTCGCCTTCGGGGACGTGAACTCCACCTCGGGGCACCTGATGCCGGCTCACTTCATGCGCGAGGAGGGGGTGGAGCCCGCGGTGGTGGACCAGGCCATCTACACGGGCGGCCACGATGCGACCGCCCTGGCAGTGGCCGAGCGCCGCGTCGATGCAGGGGCGCTGGACGAGGCGGTCTGGGACCGGCTCACCCGCGAGGGCAAGGTCGACCCGGCGAAGGTTCGCGTCTTCTGGACCACGCCGCCGTTCGTCGACTACCTGTGGGCCGCCCGGAAGGACCTGGATCCGGCGGTGGCGAAGCATGTCGCGGAGGCCTTCCTGGCGCTGGATCCTACGAAGGCCGAGGACAAACCCATCCTCGATCTGCTGTCGGCCAAGGGGCGCTACGTGAAGGTGGATCCCGCGCCGTACGTGACGCTCAGGGACGCGGCCATCCGGGAGGGCCTGCTGAAGTGACCTTCTCGCTCCACGGGGTCCGCCGGCGGCTGGAGGGCCGCGCGGGGCCGGTGGACGCCCTGGCCGGCGTGTCCCTCGAGGTGGCTCCCGGTGAGCGGCTGGTGGTGCTGGGCCCGTCGGGCGCAGGGAAGACCACCCTGTTCGGGGTGCTCAACACCACGCTCCTCGCCACCGAGGGCACCGTCCGCTTCGAGGGACGCGACGTCTCGCGACTCACCCGGCGTGGGCTGCGCGCGGTGCGCCGGCGAATCGGGACGGTCTTCCAGCAACCGCGGCTGGTGCCCTCGCTCACCGCCCGGCAGAACGCGCTCCTCGGACGAGTGGGGCACTGGTCGTTCGCCGAGGCAATGCGAGCCTGGGTGCGGCCCTCGCCGGAGGACATGGCCCGGGTGGACGCGGCGCTCGAGGCGGTGGGGCTCCACCACCGGGCCGGGGCTCGGGGCGACGAGCTGTCGGGCGGCGAGCAGCAGCGCGTCGCCATCGCCCGGGTGCTGGTCCAGGAGCCCACCGCGGTGCTCGCCGACGAGCCGTTCTCCTCGCTAGACCCGACCCTCCGCGACACCATGGGCGAGCTGCTCCTCGGCGTGGCGGCGCGCGGCCGCACCCTGGTCGCGGTGATGCACGACGTGGACTTCGCCCTCAGCCACTTCCCGCGCGTGGTGGGGCTCGGAGCGGGACGGGTGCTCTTCGACACGCCCGCGGACAAGGTCACCCCGGTGATGCTGGCGGAGCTCTACCCGCGCGCCTCGGCCGAACGCCCCGGGACACCGGGGAAGGAGCGGGCGGATGTCCTCGCCTGCGCCCGCTGAGCCTCGCGGGCTCCGCGTCCGGAGCGCCGTGCAGCTCCTGCTCCTCGCCACGTTCCTCGCCTGGAGCATCTCCGCGGCGGAGGTCTCTCCCCGGTTGCTCGTCGACGCGCGCGCGCTCGAGGGCCTCGGGCGCCTGGTCCGGGGGCTGTTTCCTCCGGACCTGTCACCTGGCTTCCTGGCGGTGGTCGCAGGAGCGGTGGCGCGCACGCTGGCCATCGGCGTCGCGGGCACGGTCCTGGCGATCCTCCTCGCGGTGCCGCTGGGGATCCTCGCGACGCCCACGCTGTTCCGGCCCGGAGCGCTCGGCGCCAGGGATGGCGCGCTCGCCGCAGTGCTGCTCGCGGCGCACCTCGCCGCGCGCGGGACGCTGCGGATCTTCCGGGCCGTGCCCGAGCTCCTCTGGGCGCTCCTCTTCGTCGTCGCCGTGGGCCTCGGTCCGCGCGCCGGCGCCCTGGCGCTGGGTGTCTCCTACGCCGGGGTCCTCGGCCGCGTGTACGCGGACCTCCTCGAGGAGGTGGATCCCTCGGCGGTGGAGGCGCTCGCCGCGTCGGGCGGGCGCCGCGAGACCCTGGTGCTGTTCGCGCTCATCCCGCAGGCGCTGCCCGGCCTCGTGAGCTACAGCCTCTACTCGCTCGAGTGCGCCATCCGCTCAGCCTCGGTGCTGGGCTTCGTCGGCGCCGGTGGGATCGGGCAGGAGCTGCAGCTCTCCATGCGTCTGTTCGAGTACCGGCAGGTCTCCACGCTGCTGCTCGCGCTGCTCGGGCTGATGCTTGCCGGCGAGAGCATGA
>CAZDSB010000264.1:0-2722 GCA_964507515.1 uncultured Myxococcaceae bacterium | reverse complement strand
ACTACCCGGAGATCCCGGTGGTCCTCCTCACCGGGTTCGGCACGATCGAGATGGCGGTAGAGGCGATGCGTGCCGGCGCGGCCAGCTTCGTGGTCAAGCCGTACAAAGAGGAGCTGCTGGTCGAGACGCTGCGCAAGGCGCTGCAGACCGCGCCGGAGGAGACGGCGTTTCCTCGCGAGCCGCGCACGGACACCGACCGTCCGGCGAAGGGGCTGCCCCGGACCGACTGGCGGGTCGAGCTGGCAAAGGCGGCGGCCAGCGAGGGAATCCTGCTGCTACTGGGAGAGACGGGCACCGGGAAGAGTCGTGAGGCGCGGCGGGCCCATCTGATGAGCCCCCGCAGCAAGGGCCCGTTCGTCGAGGTCCACTGCGCGAACTTCCCGGAGACGCTGCTCGACTCCGAGCTCTTCGGCTCGAAGAAGGGCTCCCACAGCGGGGCGACCCACGACCACCCAGGCCGCGTCGAGCTCGCCGAGGGGGGCACGCTCTTCCTCGACGAGGTCGGTGACCTCGACGCACGGGTCCAGGTGAAGCTCCTGAGGCTCCTGCAGACGAAGGAGTACGAGCCGCTGGGTGGCCGTGTGCAGACCGCAAACGTTCGCTTCATCCTCGCGACACACCGCGACCTCGCGGCGCAGGAGCGATCGGGTGCGCTCCGGACGGACCTCTTCTTCCGCATGAGGAAGCTCTCCGTCCGCATCCCACCCCTTCGCGAGCGGGTGGAGGAGATCGAGCCACTGGCGCGCGATTTTCTCGCCCGCTTCGGCGCGGAGAACAGGAAGACGGGTCTGAGCTTCTCCCCCGGTGCGCTGAAGCTGCTGACCAGCTGTCGCTGGGAGGGGAACGTCCGCGACCTGGAGAGCACCGTCGAGCGTCTGGTCGTCTTCTCGGACGGTGAGGAGATCTCCCGGGCGGATGTCGAGCGGGCCCTGGGCGCGACGGCCACCGGACCCGAGGGCGAGAGACTACCGACGGGCCTACTCCTCAAGGACCAGGTGAGCGCCACCGAGCGCCGGGCGCTGACCCGCGCTCTCTCCCGCGCTGGAGGATCGAAGGCGAAGGCAGCGCGGCTCCTCGGGATCTCCCGAAGGACGCTCTACAACAAGCTCGAGCAGTACGGGCTGATGAAGTGGCGCCCGGGGGATCCGGAGGAGTGAGCCGGCGCTGAAAGGCCGCGGCTGCGAGGGCACCAGCAACGACGGGAGCTCCGGGCGCCTGCCCCACCGGCCGCCGTCGGATCTCGACTCTGGTGTCGGATCACGTCGGGTTTCATCGGCCCGCGACGGACGCGCACAGGGAGCTCGCTCGAGGATGCCCCTTCTTGCTCAAGCGTGCAGGGAGGTGCACGCGAGAGAGGGACGACGCTTCGCCAGTTCGAGGACGCCAACGATGGAACGACCCTTGCTACCCGGGTTCGTGCACACGAAACCTCGGGGGCCTCATGTCGTCTCGCATCCTGTCGTGGTGTTCACCCGTCGCTCTGATTGCGTCTGTTGCACTCTCGGCATGTGGTGCCGGAACGGGACCGGCCGAGGTACGTGCCAGCGCGCGGAGCTCGCAGGCGGTGGCCTCCGCTGCAGCCGTGGTGCTCACCCCGGTTCCGGTTCCAACACCCGAGGGCCCGGCGTACGCCCGGGGCATCATCAGGAACGTCGCGGTCGTGTACCAGAACGGCGACGAGCACGCGGAGAACGTCGAGCTCCACCTGCTTCCCTCGAAGAAGATGCTCCTCGCGTTCCGCGCCGGCGGGACCGGACAGGCCGAGACGGGGACGGCGCGCATCCGTGTCTTCGACTTCGATCCGCTGAGCTACGCTGGCACACTGGCGAGCGAGGTCGTTCCGCCGCCCAGCGATCCGGTGCGCGGCATCCGTGATCCCAAGCTCTTCCAGTGGGATGGAGCGCTCAAGCTGGGCGCGATCTCGCGTGTCTCCGGCTTTCCGATTCGCGACCTGCTCGCGGACACCCGGACGGTCATCGCCACCTCCCACGACGATGGGAAGACATTCGACAGCCCGGTCCCGACGACCTTCAAGCTGACCAAGAAGGCGTGGGGCCTGTGGCGGTACGTGGGCTGGCGCTCGCCCATCGGAACCCGCGTCCTCTACGCCACGGGCTACGACGACGGGGACCAGGAGGCCGCCTACTTCGGCTCCATGGACGGGGGACGGTCGTTCGTGAAGCTCGGAAGCCTGGTGAACGCGCCTGGCCTGGTCCCCAGCGAGGCCGAGCTCAACTTCCTGGGGAAGGACGGCAGCGTCGCCGTCTCGCTGGTGCGGCTCGACGACCAGGGCCTGCTCGAGGACGGTCAGACCGCAGTCTGTGTGAAGCGTGGCAGCTGGTTCGGCTTCTTCGGCGACTTCGACTGCAGCCGGAGGCTCGAGCAGCGACTCGATGGACCCTCGCGCGTGTTCGAGGTCGACGGGCGCTTCTTCGTCGTCGCGAGGAAGCACCTGGCGTGCACCCGGAAGCGGACCGCCCTATACGAGCTCCGTGGCGACCTGACCGATCCACGGAGCCCCATCCAGCTCCGCGAGGTCGCCGAGCTGCCCTCCAACGGCGATACCGCCTACGCGGCCGTGGCTCCGATTCCCGGACGGCCGAAGCAGTTCGCCGTGGCCTGGTACTCGACGCCGCTGGGCGCGGACATCCCGTGGCTGCCGGCGCAGTTCGGCCCGAGCTGGATCCTCGCCGCCACGCTCGACTTCTCGAACTACGACCCG